>JBIIAP010000312.1:0-2845 GCA_044239855.1 Sediminibacterium sp.
TTTGATGTGCCGGTAGACCATTTAGACAGCTCCGCTATTTTTATCCCATATATTGAGCAATTGAAGCTGCAAAACTTAGCGTTTGCTGCACCGGACGTAGGTAGCACCAACCGTGTAAGAGAAATTGCGAGCTATTTTAATGCAGAAATGGTTATCTGTGACAAGCATCGTAAACGCGCTAATGAAATTGCCAGCATGGTGGTTATTGGGGATGTTACGGGGAAAGATATTGTTTTGGTAGATGATATTTGTGATACCGGTGGAACTTTGGCTAAAGCTGCTTCATTATTGAAGGAAAAAGGTGCCAGAAGCGTAAGAGCGTTGATAACCCATCCGGTATTAAGCGGTAAAGCCTACGAAAACATAGAAAACAGTGTGTTGGAAGAGTTGGTAGTGTGTGATACGATTCCGCTTAAACAGGAATCTAAAAAAATTAAGACCATTTCGGTAGCCGACTTATTTGCTATCGCTATCCGTAATGCGTATGAAAATAAGAGTATTACCAGTTTATTTATTCATTCTCAGCTGAAGGGCAGGGATTGAAATTAAATTATAAAATAATATATAAGCCGTTGTATACTTAACAGGTACAACGGCTTATATATTTAGGGTAGATTGGTATGTTTTCCTTACCTTTGCCGTCCAAAATTTTTAAAAAATGAATGCAATTACAATCGAAGGTGTTCTGAGGACCGAACATGGCAAAAAAGCCGCCCGCCAAATTCGCTCTCAAGAAAATGTGCCGGGTGTAATTTACGGGGGTGCTGAGGAGGTAAATTTTTATGCTCCAGCTAAAGCTTTTAAACCTTTAGTGTACACTGGTGAATTTCAGTTGGCAGAAGTTACAGTTGGTGGAAAAAAGTACAAATGTATTTTGAAAGATCTACAGTTTGACAAAGTATCTGACCAATTGATTCACGTAGATTTATTGGAGTTAGTAGACAACAAAAAAGTTATCGCTACTTTACCTATTAAATTTATCGGAACTTCTATCGGAGTTAAAGGTGGTGGTAAGTTGGTTACTAAAATCAAAGCGTTAAAAATTAAGGCATTGCCTAAAGATTTAACCTCTACCATTACAGTAGACATTACCAATCTTGAATTGAATGGCAACATTCGTGTTGAAGATGTGAAAGCTGCTAATATCGAAATCTTAAACTCACCAAGAATTCCTATTGCTTCTGTAGTAATGACACGTCAGTTAAAGCAAGATGAAGCTTCTGCTGCGAAAGACGAGAAGAAGAAATAATTTATCTTTTGATAGAAAAAAGTCCGGCTTGCCGGACTTTTTTGTGTGTATACCTCCATCTTAAAACATTAATTTTGCGTTCATGCATAAGTTTTTAATCATTGGATTGGGCAATATTGGCGATGAATACCGCCATACCCGTCATAATATAGGGTTTGATGTATTAGATGCATTTGTACGAAAACACAACGGCTTTTTTAAAACCGATCGCTTAGCTGATGTGGCGGAGGTAAAATGGAAGGGCAAAACATTTGTTTGCATAAAGCCCACCACTTATATGAATTTAAGTGGAAAGGCTTTTAAGTATTGGTTAGACAAAGAAAAACTCAACATCGACCAAACCCTTACTGTTGTAGATGATTTAGCACTTCCCTTAAATAAAATCCGATTAAGAGGTTCTGGAAGTGATGCCGGTCATAATGGACTAAAAGACATTCAGTTAACTTTGGGAACAGATGCTTATCCTAAATTACGGGTGGGTATTGGCAACGATTTTCCTAAGGGAGGGCAAGTAAATTTTGTGTTGGGCAAATGGTTGCCAAGTGAACAGCCGGTGATGGATAAAAAAATGGTGGCTTGTGGGGAAATTATTGAACAGTTTGCCAGTATCGGACTGGAAAAAGCGATGAATACGGCCAATAGTTTATCGTTCGAATAAATTGTAGAGACGACATGCTGGCGTCTCTACAATGAGAAATATGCTAGCCTCTCTGAAATAATAAAAATTAAACCGCCATGCTGGCCTCTTTTTAAAATAAAATCATATACATATGAAAATATTTTGTGTTGGAAGAAATTATGCAGAACATGCCAAGGAGTTAGGAAATACCATTCCGGAAGATCCGGTTATTTTTATGAAACCATCTACGGCATTGTTACAACCCAATACCTCGTTTTATTATCCGGAGTTTACCAAGGATTTGCATTATGAGTTGGAGTTGGTATTGCGTATTGCCAAAAACGGAAAACACATACCGGAAAAGGAAGCGCATGCGTATTATGATGCGATTACGGTAGGGATCGATTTTACTGCGAGAGATGTACAAGCTGAATTGAAAAAGAAAGGCTTACCATGGGAAAAAGCCAAAGCATGGGATCATTCGGCTGTATTGGGTGATTGGGTACCCTTAACCGAAGACCTGAGGAAGCATCCCATTCATTTTACACTTAAGAAAAATCAACAAATTGTTCAACATGGCGATTCCAGTGATATGATCTTTTCATTCGACAAGTTGATATCGCATATTTCCAATTATTTTACGCTCAATATTGGTGATTTAATTTATACCGGAACACCTGCGGGTGTTGGTGCATGTGCTGTTGGGGATGAGTTGGAGGGCTTTTTAGCAGATGATCAAAAATTCGGTTTAGAAATTCAATAAATGGCGGGCATTATTTGGTATTAAAGCTTTTTCTTTTTGAGTAAACCCCCTATATTTGCAGCCCAATTGGCGAGGTAGCTCAGTTGGTTAGAGCACAGGATTCATAACCCTGAGGTCTCGGGTTCAAATCCCGATCTCGCTACATGAAAATCAAGGACTTACGTTAAATCGTGGGTCCTTTTCTGTTTCTGCGTGAGGTTTGCGTGAGGTTTTG
>JBIIAP010000009.1:0-29170 GCA_044239855.1 Sediminibacterium sp.
TTTTATTGGCACTAATACCAGTTGCTTTATTGCCAAATGCGCCTCCTGTACCGGTAGATTTAGAAACCATACCGGAAGCCACCACAGGCTTTTTAGTAGTTTTTCTGCTAGATTTTGCTTTTCCCATGTTATTGCTTTTGTATGAAGTTAAAATAGAATTTGGTTAAAAAGTGAATAAGGGGAAAGTTTTTTGAAAGTAAGTATGTTTAATAACAATGTTAAAGAAAGGACTACCCCTAATTTTTATTCACTACAAAAACAAATGGCTTATTCAACTTATCAGTTATATAACTTTTTAATAAATGCGGCTTTTGAATAATTTTTCGCCGGTTGAGGTCTAATACTTCATTGGCTACACAAAATGCCGCCCAATTTTCTATGGAATAAATAATATGATTGAGCACTGCAGTTTCGCGCTCCATGGCTTCTTTACTTATATAACTGTTTCGGCTTAATACCAGGATATCTCTCCGCATAAATAAAGGTTATTAATGTTTAGGACAGCCGCAAAACTTGGTTTTATGTGAATTAGAAAAAACTCCACAAGAACCGGCTGTTACAGTAATTAATAACAGCAAAACTATTAATAGGTTTAATTTGATTTTCATTTGATGCACTAAAGTAGCAAATTTGCAATATAAAACACAAATACCCCCATATTGAAAAGTTATAGTATATATAAAATATTGCTTGCTCCGCTAGATTGGGGGTTGGGACATGCTACCAGATGTATTCCTATTATTAACGGGTTGCTACAACAAGGCCATCAGGTAATCATTGGTGCCGAAGGCGCCCAAGCAGCTTTATTACAGCAAGAGTTTCCTGCATTAACAATAATTACACTAAAGGGTTATCGGATCAAATACAGTAGAAATAAATGGCTGCTCCCGCTCAAAATAATCGCTCAAATTCCCCAAATATTACGCGCAATACACCACGAACACCAATGGTTAAAAACTATAGTAGCCAACGAGCAAATAGACCTGGTTATATCCGATAACAGATACGGCTTATATCATACCAAAATTCCAGCTATATTCATAACACATCAACTCCAAATTAAAGCACCTTTTGGTTGGCTAGAAAACATATTAAGAAAAATCAACTACCAGTACATCAACCGTTTTACAGCTTGTTGGGTGCCCGATATGGCTACCTCACCGGGTATTGCAGGTAAACTCTCTCATCCTACAAAAATGCCTGCTGTGCCGGTTCTTTACATTAACCTGTTATCGCGCTTTAAAATTCAACCGCAACCCATAAAATACAATATCTGCATACTACTGTCCGGGCCCGAACCACAGCGTACTATGTTAGAAAATATTTTATTAAAAGAAATGCATCATGTTACTGTGCCGGTATTATTAATAAGAGGCAAGCCCATGGACAATACTTTACCTAAAGTGCCATTACATGTTACTGTTGCCAATCATTTAAATGCACAATTGTTGGAAGATGCTATTCAGCAAAGCGAATGGATTATTTGTAGAAGTGGTTATACTACCGTGATGGAATTATTATCGTTGAAAAAGAACATGTTGGTAATTCCAACCCCTCTTCAAACCGAACAAGAATATCTTGGCCAACAATTGATGCAATCAAATCTTGCCATAAGCTTTAAGCAAAACAATTTTAACTTGCAGGATGCTTTGGAAGAAGCAAAAACTTTTGAATACCAGCAGAACAAGGCAATAATATTTCAAGAAAAAAACCTAACAGCACTCCTCCAACAAAGCCTGTTTAAATCTGGGGAAACCAAGTATGAACAAATCTAAAGCGTATGCAGCGGCTATTGGAGCCAATTTTATTTTTGGCAGTAGTTATGCCGTGGTTAAATTTTTAACCCCACAATTCATGCATCCATTTGCATTGAATATGTCGAGAATTTTTGTTGCAGTCTCCTTGTTCTGGATATTAAATGTCATTCAACCGGCTAAAATTAAATTAGATAAAAAAGATGTACCCCGATTTTTAATATGCGCACTAACCGGCATTGTTATTAATCAAATATTTTTCATCAAAGGATTATCGCTCACCAGTACCATACATACTTCATTGCTATCCTTAGGCACCCCAATTTTTATTACCATCATTGCTGCGTTGGTGTTAAAAGAAAAATTTACTTTACTAAAGGCATTTGGATTGTCATTGGGCATTGGTGGTGCCGCTTTGTTAATTATGATGAAAGACCATCAACACACTGGCGCTAATATTTTGCTGGGCGATGTATTTGTGCTAGTCAATGCAATCTCTTATGCATTTTATTTAGTGTTGGTGCGGCCATTAATGCAAAAATATTCGCCGGTGCAAGTGTTAAGATGGGTGTTTACTTTTGGTTCACTGGGTATACTTCCATTTGGTTTGCCGCAATTCATCACTACCGACTGGTCACAGTTTCATACAACACATTTTATGGCGCTAGGTTATGTAACTGTTTTTACTACCTTTTTTGCTTATCTGTTTACTGTTTACAGTATTTCAACTATCGGACCCTCTGCAACAGGTGTTTTTACCTATACCCAGCCCGTATTTGCAACAGTTATAGCCATTGTATTTATGAATGAAAAGCTGGATCTTATTAAAGTAGTTGCTGCCGTTTTAATTTTTTCCGGAGTGTATTTGGCCAACTTTCAAAAATCAAAAACAAAAAGTCAACATTAAAAAATGTGAGGTTGCAATCAATCATGTTAACCTCACTTTACTTAAAAAGAATTACAGGCGGGGCATTATATCGATTGCAAAAGTTATTACAGAAAATTAAAATCCCAATAATTTTTTGGCATTTAATGTTGCATCTACCGTATCGCAAACAACATGTTCTACCATGGTATCAATATGATCTCTTTTCATCAAACCTTTTTGGTACACACGATCATAATATTTCAATAATACATCAAAACATCCTTTAACATCGTCTTCTATTAAAGCATTTACAGCGGTTTTAGTTTCTAACCCACCCAGTCGTTTTTTAATTCTTACAATTGCATTAATCAATTGCTCTTTTTCAAATTTCCCATAATGGGTAGTAATGAATGCCAATCTTTCTTCAAAAGGAATTTGTACAAAATATACTTTCGTTTCGCGCATTTGTTTGAAGAAAGCGGGAGGAATGTTTACATCACCAATACGCTGACTTTCATCTTCTATCCATAAGATTTTATCAGTAAATGGTTGTTGAGAAAGTTGAGCCGCTAATATATTTTCAAATTGTTCTTGCGATGGCTGCGGCAATTGACCCATACTGCCAAAAGCCGAACCTTTATGATGGGCTATTCCTTCTAAATCAATAACAGTAGCCCCCATTTTGCGCATTTCCTGTAACACTTCTGTTTTACCACTTCCCGTATTTCCGCCTAGTATACGAATCGGATAAGCCACTTCAAATTGTTGCAATACCCAATTACGGTAAGCTTTATAACCACCAACCAGGGTATAAACTTTAAAGCCATACAAGTCTAACATCCAGGCAACGCCTGCACTGCGCATCCCTCCGCGCCAGCAATGTACCAATACAATTGGCTTTTCTGAGGATAAGTCTTGATTGTTAGCGGCATTTGATTGTATAATTTCTTCTGTTCGTTCCACCATTTTCACCATCTTGGTACCAAAATATTTTAGTCCAATTTTAATTGCTTTTTGCTTGCTCTCTTGTTTGTATGCGGTTCCAACAATCTTTCTTTCTTCATCGGTAAACAATGGCATACTAAATGCATTGGGTATATGTGCATGAGAAAACTCACCCGGACTCCTAACATCTATAACAGGGTGGTGCGCAGCAAGTGACAAAAATTCTTCTACAGTTAATTTTGTGATGGCCATATCCTCAAATATACCAACCATTTTTGTATCTTATCTTAGCAAAACAATAATTTAAGTAATGAAGGAGTTAATCATTATTCGACATGCAAAAAGCACAGATGCCATGTATGGAGCATCAACTATTATGAGCGATTTTGCCAGAGAACTCCATGAAAAAGGGGTACACCAAGCCATAGTAATGGCGAATAAATTAGTAAAAAAAGCCGGTTCAGTTGATCTGTTAATAGCCAGTTCCGCCATACGAACCTTATCTACTGCTAAAATTTTTGCAGATGCATTTCAGATAGATCCCGCCAAAATTCAACCAGAACAATCTTTGTATAACTGTTCTTCAGCAACGTATTATACTGTGCTTTCTCAAGTAAATGATTCGGTTGATTCAGTGGCTATATTTGGCCACAACCCGGGCATAACGCATTTTGTTCAAAGTCTTGGTGTGGCTACTATAGACGCCATGCCAACCTGTGGCGTATTTGGGGTTAAATTACACACCGGCCATTGGAAAGCAATCAACGATTGTAAAAAGGATTTTTGGTTTTTTAAGGCGCCGTAATCCACTTTGTGATGGTTAAAAAACTCATCCATCCCATAACAGCTACCACCATCCATCCTGCAACTTGTAACCAGCGCGGATGTTTATAGTCCTTTACCAACTTTGTTTTGCTGGCTGCCAATAACATGATGGCCAATGCAATGGGTAAAATCAATCCATTTAAAGCCCCCACTGTTACTAATATTTTAACAGGGTTGCCTACCAGGTTAAATACAATAGTAGAAAAAACTATAAATATGCTGATGATGATTTTTTCGTTTTTTTCGATTAGCGGGTGAAAAGTTTTAAAGAAAGAAACAGAGGTATAAGCTGCACCCACTACCGAAGTTATAGCAGCACACCACATTACCACGCCAAAAAACCGATAGCCTATTTCGCCTGCTGCCAGCTTAAATACACTTGCAGGTGGATTAGCAGCATCTAGGGTAAAGCCCTTCACAATAACCCCTAAAGCGGCTAAAAACAATAAAAACCGCATTACAGCGGTTACTATAATTCCTGTAACGGCACTTTGATTTACTTGAGGCAGGGCAGCTTGTCCTTTAATGCCGGCATCTAATAAACGATGCCCACCCGAAAAGCTGATATACCCCCCAACAGTACCCCCAACTAGTGTAACAATGGCTACCGCAGAAACTTTATCGGGCAAAAAGCTGTGATGAATAGCAGATGCAACAGGCGGAGATGCCTTAAACACTATGTAAAGCGTTAATCCAATCATCAACAGCCCCAAAATTTTGGTAAACCCATCAATGGCTTTACCTGCTTCCTTATTCCAGAATATCAGTAAAGCAATGATACCACTCAAAATACTTCCGTACAAAGTATCCATGCCGGTTAAGACTTGCAATCCCAATCCGCATCCGCCAATATTGCCGATGTTAAAGGCTAGTCCACCTAAAACAATTAACCCGGCTAATAGATATCCCAGTCCCGGCATCAACTCATTGGCAATGAGTTGTGCTCTTTTTTCGGTAACGGCAATGATTCGCCAGATATTCATTTGCGCACCAATATCTAATAGCACCGAAATAACAATTACAAAACCAAAACTAGCGGCAAGTTGTTGTGTAAAAACAGTGGTTTGTGTAAGAAAGCCCGGACCAATAGCGGAGGTAGCCATTAAAAATGCAGCACCTAAAATAGCCGATGAATGTTTTTTCAATTGCAGATTGTTTGGAGATGAATATGATGTAATCCAAAACAATGATGAATGGCTTTGGCAAAATCAACCGCATGCGCACCATCACCGTGAATACAAATGGTATCTGCATTTAAAGATACTACTTTGCCATCAATTGCATGCACCGTTTGGGTTTCAATTATCTGCAAACATTGATTTAATGCAGCATCAGTTTCAGTTATCAATGCATTGGGATGGGTTCTGGGAGTGAGTGAACCATTGGGCTGATAAGTTCTATCTGCAAATACTTCAGCCGCTGTTTTTACACCTATTTTTTTTGCTTCAGAAATTAAGTAACTGCCACTTAAACCGTATAAAATAAGGGAGGCATCCAGTTCCTTAATTACTGTTGCTATAATCCTACTCATGTTTTCATCTGCAGCAGCCATATTATATAAGGCACCATGCGGTTTTACATGATGTAATAAACTGCCTTCGCTTCTGCAATAACGCTGTAACAATTCAATTTGTTCTGCCACCAAATCATACAGCTGGTTGTCTGTTAATTGCATATTGGTTCTGCCAAAATTAGCCTTATCATTAAATCCCGGATGTGCCCCAATGGCTACTTCTTCAATCAAACAAAGATCAATGGTTTTTTTAATGGTATAGGCATCACCTGCATGAAAGCCACAGGCAATATTGGCACTGCTTATCATCGGCATCAGCTGATAGTCGTGCGGAAACCCTTCTCCTAAATCGCAATTAATGTCTATGGTATACATCGAGTTGTAAATTACATGCATTTTTAAGTTGATGCAAATGTTGTGCTTGCATCAATAATAAGTTTTCTGCGGTAGCAATATCTGTTGGCTTAAAGTGCAACACCTGCCCTATACTTTTCTGTGCCAATGCGGCTAAATGCGCACTTATTATATGGCCAATTCTGGGATAACCGCCAGTAGTTTGATGATCGGCCATTAAAATAATACATTGACCATTGGGCAACAGTTGAATGGTTCCTCTGGCAACAGCAGATGATATCATTACTTTGGGTTCAATCAGTTGTAACGAGGGGCCATTTAGCTGATAACCCATCCGGTCGCTTTGAGATGTGATAGAAAACCCTGCTTCTGTAAATAACTGTTTAGCTTCATCCCTTAATAAATGGAATTCATTACCCGGAATAAACCAACAATACTCATTGTTGTAAAAAGCATGGGTATCAGCTTTCCAGGGTAGTATAGAGCAATCTTTGCTGGAGGATGATTTTGGAGCCTGAACGGCCAGATGTATTTCATCTCCTGCTTTTAAAGCCCTGCCTTCAAAACCGCCTGCAGCCGCTTTTAAATGTGTACTGTAACTGTTCATCCATTCAATTAATTCTAATCCCCCCTGAATGGCTAAATAACCTACCTGTCCATTTATTTTATTATTAAAATGCAGGGTACTGTTTTCCGGCACATAAATAGGTTGATTAATGGGCAACTTCGTTCCATTAATAGAAGCATCAAAATCTGCGCCGCTTAATGCAATAAATGCTGCATGATTAAATTTAATAACGGGGGCGGGAAAATAAAATTCTATCACTGCTTCATCCTTATTATTGAGCAACAACGTATTGGCGGTTTGAAGCGCAAGTATGTCCATCGCTCCACCCGGATTGATGCCCAGGTGCTGAAAACCCCATCTGCCATTGTCTTGAATGGTGGTAAGTAAACCGGGTTTTATTATAGCGATGCTCATTGGTGTGGTTTGTTGTTGAATTGATGAAATGCTTCTAATGAAATAGACTCAAACCGAACTTCATCACCGGGTTGAAGCAAACAGGGCATTTCGAGGGTAACATCAAATATTTTTAAAGGTGTTTGACCAATTAACTGCCATCCGCCCGGTGAAGCCAGCGGATAAATTCCGGTTTGTGCACCGGCAATGCCAACACTGCCGGGAGCCACCAATGTTCTGGGTTGTGCTTTTCGGGGCAATTGAATTTTTTCATCAACTGTAGCCATGTAAGGGAATCCCGGTAAAAAGCCAATCATATACACTTTATAATGTGTAGCCGTATGCAGGGCAATAACTTCCTCCATCGATAACTTAGCATAATCAGCCACTTCATTTAAATCAGGCCCAAGGGTAATATCATAACAAACAGGAATAGTTATTTGACGCCTATTCAGTTCATTAACATGCGACCACTCCATTTCCTTAAGTATTTGTTGTTGCATCGAATCGAAAGCAAGTAGGTTCGGATTCGATTTTTTAATGGCAACAGTATTATATATTACGCTGATGCTGCTGTATGCCGGAATAATATCAATTATAAAAGCAACTTGTTTTTTTTTAAGTTGATGAAAGAGTTGCATTACGGCATCATTCGTTTGCTCACGGATGGTGTTGCCAAATTCAATGGTTAAAGCATTGTCGCCAATAGGGTAAATAGAATAATTTAACGCTTGCACACACGGAAGGTACAAAAATAGCCGCTCAGATAATCTGATTTTTGTCATTTAAATTAACGAAGACGGCCTAATAAGTTGGCAATTTTTGCGCGTACGGCATTCTGCTAACTTAAAACTTTGTTACAATCACAAAGCATCAATTAATTGTTATACAAACATTTTGTAGCTTTTGTTAATGCCAGTTGCTTATTGCTCTGTGGTTTTTAAAAGGGCATCAACTGAAAGATCTTCATCAATTAAAGGCCAATGAATACCATAGCCTGAGGGAGATATTTTATAAAAATTTCTTTGAAGTTCATTAGCCAATCTTAATTTATTAGAAATCTTATCCAATGATACTTTTATTTGCTTACCATCAATAACTAATTGAATCGAATTTTTATCAAAGGTAATTTCTTGAATATTATGTGTTGCAACCATAGTTTTATTTATTGAAATGATTATTCCATGCGTCAATGATTAAATCGAAATGTTGGTATATAATTTTCTTTACTTCTTTTTTAGATGATGGAGTGAGATTAAAAGAAAATTCCTCAACTATTTCAACCTCTTCAATTAAGAGCCAAAACTTACATTCCATGTCTCCCTTTTCAGCATGTACATGGATTGGTTCATGTCCTTCGTTTGAATAGAAAAATAATCGCCATCCATATATAAATAGAATTGTAGGCATATATAACCAAAGATAACAATTCTCTCCTAGAATTTCAATTGTCTAAATTTCAATAACCAATGAAACCAAGCATCTTTTCAACCGTATTGTCAATTAAAAATCAACTGCCACAGTGTTTTCGGATACTTTACCCGATATTCTGTGGCAGTCTGCCTGACTAATATAATAATTTGGCTCAGATTGGTAACTTTTAATGCTACGTTGCGGTATTCTTAATTTACGGTCTTTTAAACCGATATTTTTTAATTCCTTATCCAAGCGACTGATTAATTAATCAGCATGAAACAAATGTACATTCCTTTGAAAAAGTAAAACTATGACAATGGTTATGGAACAATATGATTGTGGTAAATATTAGTTTTTAAAAATCAACACTAAAAACAAGTAAAAAAATGCATAATATATTTTACTTCATTTCATCATTTTATTCAATCTTTGAACAATGAAACTAACGCCGGAGCAGGAAGCCATCATTCACTCATCAGGAAACATAAAAATCAATGCAGTTGCAGGTTCCGGTAAAACTACTACTGTTATAGAATATGCTAAAAGCAGACCGGCTGATAGTAAAATACTTTACCTGGCGTTCAATAAATCGGTAAGATTAGAGGCCACAAAGAAGATGCAGGCTCATGGGCTTACTAATGTACGCGTTGAAACCGCACATTCTTTGGCCTATAAGCAGGTTGTTTATGCCAACAATTATAGCGTGCGTTCACAAGGCTATAAAACCAATGAAATAGTTTCTATATTGGGTTTGGAAGCCAATGGAGACAAACATGCTGAATTTATTATTGCCAATCATGTAAATAAATTAATCGCCTATTTCTGTAACAGCAATAAACAAAAAGTACAGGAACTCAATTATTTAGAAACAGTAACTGACGTACTTGCCAAAAAATTTGTTACCTCCTTTAATCAATATATCGTGCAACAAGCCAGGCTTTTATTAGCTAAAATGGACAAAGGCGAAATTGACATTACCCATGATTTTTATCTGAAGAAATTTCAATTGTTACAACCCGACTTAGACTTTGATTATATACTATTTGATGAGGGACAAGATGCTTCGCAGGCGATGCTGGATGTTTTTCTCCGCCAAAAAGCTACCAAAGTAATTGTGGGAGATGCACATCAACAAATTTATGGGTGGCGTTATGCAGTTAATTCATTGGAACAGGTAAACTATATTAATTATTCACTTTCTGCAAGTTTTAGGTTTGGAAAAGATATAGCCAATTTGGCTAAAGAAGTACTTCAACTAAAAAAAATAATTAATAAAGAAACAAACATTGATATAAAAGGAAATGGTAGTTCTAAAAAAATATCAACTAAAGCGATTATTGCCCGAACCAATTTAGGATTGTTATTGAAAGCCATAGAAGTGGTAACACAAAACAAAAAGATTAAACATATTTATTTTGAAGGCAACTTCAATTCATATACCTATGCCGATGAAGGAGCTTCTTTGTATGATGTATTGAATCTGCAAAACAATAAAAAAGATATGGTGAAAGATGAACTCATTAAAGCCATGTCTGATATAGATGAACTGGAAGACTACATCGAAAAAACAGAAGACGTGCAAATGGGCATGATGCTAGAAATTGTAAAAGAATATGGAAACGATATATACGACATCATAAAAAACATCAAAGAAAAACATGTACCTAATGATGAAAAAGAAAAAGCAGACTATATTTTCTCTACCGTACATCGTTGTAAGGGCATGGAATACGACCAGGTAGAATTAGTTAATGATTTTATTAATGAAAAAAAACTGGAAAATAAATTAAGAGAAGACAGAGCAGAAGGTAAAGAACCCGATTTCACTAAATTGAATGAGGAAATTAATTTATTGTATGTAGCAGTTACCCGTACTAAAAACAAATTGCTTATACCGGAAACATTAATGCCCAAAGATTTTGCTCATTCAGTTAATATTGATGTAATGAAGGTGTTGACCAAAGAAGACAAAAAAATAGCCAAGGAAATGGCCAATAAACCTAAAGCATATAAGGCCAGCATACACAATGATAAAGCCGACTGGTTTGACGACAATAAAGTAATGCCTAAAGAATCCTTTTTACCATGGACGGTTTCTCAAGACAAAAAACTACGCCTGTTTTGTGATAATGGCGTAAGTGTAAGTGATATTGCTAAACATTTCGACAGAACACAGGGTGCAATTATAGCAAGAATGAAAAAGTTAGATCTTAGCTAAATACCGGAGGTTAGGTCTCATAAATTCATCTATAGTCTTCTTAATAAAACTTCTTGCTAACAATAAGCTGTAATGCATATTTATAAATTGTAACAAATGTTACTGTTTATGTTCGTTTGCTAATGGAGATTTGTAAAAAATTAAAACAATGAGTTTTCTATCAAAATTATTTGGCGGTGGGCCATCGGTTGATTTTACTGAATTGGTTAAAAATGGCGCGCAAATAGTAGATGTTCGTTCAGATGGCGAATACCGTGGCGGGCATATTAAGGGTTCGGTAAACTATCCTTTAGATCGTTTACCTCAATTAGCTGCAAAGCTTAAAAAGGACCAACCTGTAATTACTTGTTGTGCTTCAGGAATGCGCAGCGGTTCTGCTAAAAGCTGGTTATCTGCTAATGGCTTTAAAGAAGTGTACAATGGTGGCAGCTGGAATAGCCTTCAAAGAAAGCTACAATAAGTGTATTAATAACGTTTCTTAAATCCGCCACCCATGCGGTTGTTACCGCCATTGCGCTGGTCGTTATTGCGTTGCTGCCCACCCTGGTTGCTGCCTCTGTTACCAGGGTTTCTGTTGCCAGGGTTGCGGTTTTCGCCTCTCTGACCTGCTTGTCCACCTGGTCTATTGCCTCTTGCACCAAAATTTTGCTGCCATCTTCCACCACGAGATGGATATTCATCGCGCTCAAAATTTTGATTGCGGTGTTTTATATAAGGGGTATTACTAAATTCAAGCTGACCGCCGGTAATGCTGTTTAATTCAGATCTAATTGCATCATCATGCACCAATTCTTTATGCCAGTTGCTGTAAGAAAGCTTCATGTAATAAGCAATTGCATTGGCAAAACCTGCTTTTTTCTCCGGATCTTCTTCATTTAAAGCCTTGTCAATTACCACTTCCAGGTTTTTACCCAAATGCGCATATTTAGGATGGCGTTTAGGGTAAGGCAGCGGATCGGGCTTTAATTTATAAGTTTCTTTTTGCGGAATAGGGTAAGGACTATCTACATCTAAGGTAAAATCACTGATAAAAAATAAGTGATCCCAAAGTTTATGTCTAAAATCTTCTACATTTTTAAGGTGAGGATTTAAAAATCCCATTAACTCTATAACAGCCTGTGTTTGCTGTTGGCGTTTTTCTTTTTCTTCTATTGATAATAGATATTCCACCATTTTTTGAACGTGACGCCCATATTCCTTCATCCCCAGATGATTCCTGTCGGTATTATACTCCATGTAAAGTTTGATTGAAAGATCAAATATACGTAAAGAAAAGGGCTATAAATCATTTTTTAGCTAGTGGATTCTACTTTTTATCTTCGCAGTATGGAAAAGTTGTTGCAACAGATAGAAGAACACAAGCAGGAAATTGCCGCTTTTACTGCCAGCAGTGCAGATGACGTAGAAAACTTTCGTATAAAATGGCTCGGAACCAAGGGATTGGTAAAAGCTATTATGGGCGAAATGAAGAACGTACCCAACGATCAGAAGAAGTCGTTTGGCCAAATACTCAATGCGTTTAAAAGCTTTGCTGAGGGCAAATTAGAGGAGCTACAAGCTGCTTATGCCGGTGCAGCTGCAAGCAATGGAGCTGCCCTTGATTTCTCTTTACCGGGTGATCCTGTAACTGTTGGAAGCAGACATCCTTTAACCCTGGTTAGAAATGAAATGGTAGCCATCTTTAAAAGACTGGGTTTTGCTGTTGCAGAAGGACCAGAAGTAGAAGACGACTGGCATAATTTTGGCGCGATGAATCTTCCCGAAGACCATCCTGCCAGAGATATGCAAGACACTTTCTATATCCGCAAGCCGGAAGATGGTAATGGACCAACCTGGTTATTACGTACCCACACCAGTAGCGTACAGGCAAGGGTTATGGAACACCAAAAACCACCTATTCGGGTAATTTGTCCGGGTAGAGTTTACCGCAATGAAACCATCAGCGCCCGTGCACATTGCTTTTTTCATCAGGTAGAAGGATTATATATAGATGAAAACGTAAGTTTTGCCGACTTAAAGCAAACACTTTACTTTTTTGTACAGGAGATGTTTGGCAAAGACGTGAAAGTTAGGTTCAGACCAAGTTATTTCCCTTTTACAGAGCCAAGTGCAGAAATGGACATCAGTTGTCAGATCTGTGCCGGAAAAGGTTGTAACATCTGTAAACATACCGGTTGGGTAGAGATTTTAGGAAGCGGTATGGTACATCCTAAAGTATTGGAAAATTTTGGCATCGATGCTAATAAATATACCGGATTTGCTTTTGGAATGGGTGTAGAAAGAATCACCCAGTTAAAATATCAGGTAAATGATTTAAGGCTGTATTCTCAAAACGATATACGTTTTCTGAAACAGTTTACCGGCGTTGTGTAATATTAACGAATTGAATAGGGCAAAATGTTTAAGAAATGGTAATTAGTTACTATATTACTATTTCTTAAACCCCTCTTATGATTGCCATTCTTATCTTTTTTGGAGCCCATTGGTTCCTTTCTTTGTTTTTTCATTCCTTTTTTCTACACCGGTATGCTTCTCATAAAATGTATGAGGTGAGCAAAAACTGGGAACGCTTTTTTTACTTAAGTACCTGGGTTACGCAGGGATCTTCTTATTTGGTTCCACGTGCTTATGGCGTAATGCACCGGATGCATCATGCATACAGCGATACCGAAAAAGATCCGCATTCTCCTCATTTTTTTACAGATGTATATAAAATGATGCTCAATACAGTGCTCATATTCCGTGGATTTGTTACAGGTAAAAATTTACCGGAAGCAGAGTTCACCAAAGAATACTTACCTGTTTGGGATAGGCTCGATAAATTTGGTCACCATTGGGCAACCAGAGCCATTTTTATAGCCGGATATGTTGCTTTCTATGTCTATTTTGCGCCAAACTATTGGTGGTATCTATTGCTGATTGTCCATTTTTTAATGGGACCTATACAGGGTGCTGTGGTAAACTGGTGTGGACATAAATACGGATACAGCAATTTTAATAATGGCGACCATTCTAAAAACTCTTCTCCATTTGGAATCGTGTTAATGGGCGAGTTGTTTCAAAATAATCACCACCATGCAAAAGACGATGCCAATTTTGCTAAAAAATGGTTTGAGTTTGACTTAACCTTTTTGATTATGCGGGTAATGAACAAATTGGGCATTATTCAACTGATACCGGCTCAGGTGCGTCATTAACCGATTATTTATTCATGCACAAAAGCTTTCTGATGTATTTTGCGCCCTATATACAATATGGTGCATAGTACAAAGGGAGTAGTGTTGCGTACGCTCAAGTATGGAGATACAAGTATTATAACTTCTATCTACACCGAGCTATTTGGCATACAGCAGTATATTGTAAAAGGAGTAAGGCAAAGCACTAAAACCTCATCGGGTAAAGCATCTTATTTTCAGCCATCCGCTATTTTAGAGTTAGAGGTTTACCATAATGAACTGAAACAAATGCAGTTTATTAAGGAATACCGCTGGAGTTATTTGTATGAGCAGGTGTTGTTTGATGTAGTTAAAAACACAGTGGCAGCTTATATAATTGAGTTAATGCAATTAAGTTTAGAAGAGCCGGAGGCCAATCCGGATTTGTATTATTTAATAGAAGATACTTTAAAACAACTCGACCAAAGCAACGGAACTTTAACCGGAAACCTACCCTTGTATTTTACCTTACATTTAGCCAGTCAGCTGGGTTTTATGTTACAGGGAACCTACAGTGCGCAAACACCGGTGCTAGATTTGCAGGAGGGTATGTTTGTGCAAGATGAGCCTACGCATCCATATTATATTGAAGGAAATCATGCGATGATTACCTCTCAAATTCTGCAGATGACAGATTACAAAGCATTAGAAAATATTCAATTGAATCAGATAATGCGCCGGCAATTGCTAGAGTCCTATCAATTGTATTTATCGTTACACATCAGCGGATTTGGAAAGATGAAGAGTTACGCGATTTTACAGGAAATATTGCGGTAGAGAGGCTAGTTGGCGTCACCTTTATAAAACCCGCTTAACAGTAGTATTTTCATTAATTACTTCACCAACATTTTCTAATACAATAATTCCGGGTTTTTTGGCAATTTCCAAACTGCCAAATTGATGATTCAGTTGCAATGCTCTGGCGCCATTTAAGGTAGCCCATTGTAAGGTTTCTGCTAATGGAATATCCGGAAATCTTTTATGTATGGTTTTTAGTTCATCTAATATACTAAGGCTATGATTGCTAGATAGGCTATCTGTTCCTACAACAATATTACTTTTTTGGTTGCGTAGCAGTTGAATATCCGGAACACTGTTTTCAATATATAGGTTAGCGTTTACGCAAAGGCACCAATATACTTTATTGTTATTGCTTGTGCTTTGTTGATGCGCCAACATAATATCGTTTTCTGTGGTGAGGGTATTATGTACCAGTAAAATATTTTTAGCACTTGCTAGTAAATGAATGTAAGAAGCCAAACTACTTTTACCGGTTGGGGTAAAATGTGTTTGATCTATGTTCATCGCATGGTACATGCTGATAAAATCACCGCTACCATCATTAAATAATTGATTCTCCGCAATAGTTTCCTGATTATGTATGGTTACTGTATTACCGGCAAAATGGGGAACAATTTTTTCCCAAAGTAAAGAAGATACAGAGTAGGGTGCATGTGGCGAAAGCGACAAGTTGGCTGCCGGATTTTGTTCTTTAAAGTGCATCATTACATCTAATGCATTTAAATATCGGGTTTCGGCAATTTCTGGTTTCCAGCCACTTACTTCAATAAAATTGTAATAGGTTAATTTGTTTTTTTGCTTTTGTTTTAAAGTCAACGCATTGTTAGAAATATCTCCAACAGCAACAATACCATTCGCAATCATTTCTGCTTCCGCATTCGCAATATCAGCTAAGATTTTGTCTTCCGGAAAGTGCCGTTGATTAACAATCGACAAAATAAAATCGGGCAAACCGGTATGCTCCGGAATAACTCCCTTCATGTGACTCAACTCTAAATGGCAATGTGCATTAATAAAACCGGGTGCCAGTATGCCTTTAAAGTGTTGCACATTGCTGCCGGCATCTTTTTTGGGAACTATATCAATAATAGTTCCGGTATTATTGGTAATAATTACCGCATCATCTGCAAGAAATTTTTTACCATTGAAAATACGGTCGGCCGAAAATTTTTGTTGACTCAAGTTATTGGAGTTTATATTCTTTAATAAGTGCTTCAGCAGGAATCTTTAACAACTTACTAAATTTTCTGATCATTGTAAGCGATAAAGGTTGTTTATAGCTCAAAACCTTGCTAATTGTTCCTTTATCGCCATATTCTCTGGCCAAATCAGCAGCTTTATACCCAAAATCTTCCATGCGAATTTTAATAAATTCAATGGGGTCTAGTTCGGGCAGTGTACAATTTCTATTTCCATAATCATCTAAAAGATAGGCAAGTAACATTTTTTCTTTGTAATTTTCAGAACCTTGATTTGCATGTTTTATTTCCTCAAATCTTTTAGAAGCGTCTTCGTATTCTTTTTCATTATCTAAATGATACCATGTTTTTTTCATAATAATAAATTAAATAGTTTGAACATCTATCTTATCATAATCTTTGTGTGAACCTATAAATCGAACATCTAATATTTCATCTTGGTAATCAATTTCAGCTATTAATCTATAATGGTTGTGTTTAATTTCAAATCTGGCTCTATTATTTGCAATTATTTTTGCAGTTGGAAAACTATGTAAAACATCTTTTTTATTTTTCCATACAGCTTCTTTTACTATTCTTCTCCAGGTTGCCAGACTTTTTCTTGCATGTGCATGATCGATTGCAAATTTTTCAAGTTTTAAGTAGTTGATTATTTTCATTTAGATGACAAAGTGTTTGATTGAATAACTTCAAAGAAAAACACAATAAGTAACCCCACCTATACGGCAACTACCTGATTTTCAAAGGTAAAAAACGGTTGGCAAATTACCAACTATTTATGCCTTCATAGCAATTAAACGCTCCCAAAGCCACATTTTACAATAAAAAAGCAGCGGTATTTAAAAAATAATTCAAAAATAATATTGAAAATCAATTAGTTATAAAGTAGCGATGAAAAATACTCCTTAAAATCTTTGGAATATCCGTTGTAGAGTCTGACCTTTGCCCTCCCAAAAAATGGGAACATTCTGGCCGGCGGGATAGCGCCGGTTTCACTAAAACGTAAGAATCATGAGTAAACTTCATTTCACCACCAAGCATGCGAATGCGGCTACCGTTCAACACAACTGGTATGTGGTTGATGGTACTAATCAAACCGTGGGACGTATTGCCTCTAAGATTGCCGCTGTAATTCGCGGTAAGAATAAAGCGTATTACACTCCTCACGTAGATTGCGGAGATTATGTAATTGTAATTAATGCAGACAAGGTTACTTTTACCGGTAACAAATTGGAAGACAAAATTTACTTGAATTATTCTGGTTACCCAGGTGGTAAGAAAGAAGAAGTTGCAGGTGACTTGTTAAAGCGTCGTCCGGAAGTAGTAATGGAAAGAGCGGTTAAAGGTATGTTACCTAAAAATCGTTTAGGACGTAAAATGATTAAAAAATTATTTGTGTATGCAGGAGTTAATCATCCACATGCTGCACAGCAACCTAAGGAACTTAAATTCTAAACCATTGTTTCGTTCAATAACGAGACGTTAAGCATAAAAAAATGGAAAAACAAAAAAACGCAGTTGGACGCCGTAAAGAAGCTGTTACCCGTGTTTTCATCAGCAAGGGCGATGGTAAGATTACTGTTAACGACAAAGATTACAAAGCATATTTCCCATTGGTTTATTTACAGAACCAAGTAGAAGCTCCTTTAAAAACTGCTGATGTGGTTGGCAAGTTTGATATTGTTATCAACGCTGCCGGTGGTGGTTTAAAAGGTCAGGCAGAAGCTGCTAAATTGGGCATTGCTCGTGCATTACTTGAAGTAAACGCTGAACTTCGTCCTGCTTTAAAAGCAGCCGGTCAGTTAAAGCGTGACCCTCGTAGTGTTGAACGTAAGAAATTTGGTCACAAAAAAGCACGTAGAAGCTACCAGTTCAGCAAGCGTTAATCGTTGTACTGAAGATCATCTAGAGAAAATATATTTAAAAAAATTATATAATTTATCACAATGGAAAATAACACTTCACTACAACAGCAATTACTGGAGGCCGGCGTTCACTTTGGTCACCTTAAAAAGAAGTGGAATCCTAAGATGTTACCTTACATCTTCGCTGAGAAAAAAGGTATTCACATTATCGATCTTAACAAAACTGTAGATTACTTACAAGAGTCTGCAGCTGCTATTAAGCAAATTGCTAAGAGCGGTAAGAAAATCATGTTTGTTGCTACCAAGAAACAAGCAAAAGAAATCGTAACCGAGTGCGCTAAGCGTGTTAACATGCCTTATGCAACTGAACGTTGGTTAGGTGGTATGCTTACCAACTTCAACACAGTTCGTAAGAGTGTGAAGAAAATGCAGAGCATCGAAAAAATGTTGAACGATGGTAGTGCTGAAAGCCTTACCAAAAAAGAGCGTTTAACTTTAAGTCGCGATAAAGACAAAATGGAAAAAGTATTGGGCGGTATTGCTCAGTTAGGTCGTTTACCGGCTGCTTTATTTTTAGTAGATATTGGTTGCGAGCATATTGCTTTATCTGAAGCTAAGCGTTTGGGCATCACTACTTTTGGTATGGTAGATACCAACTGTGATCCTAACAAAGTTGACTTTGCAATTCCTGCAAATGATGATGCAACCAAATCTATTGCGATCATTACCAACTATATTGTTGCTGCTATTTCTGAAGGATTGGCAGAGCGTCAGGCTTCTAAAGATGATGATGAGTCTGATGACAACAACAATGAAAACGAAGCACGCGCACGTCGTTTAGAAGCAGAAGCACAAGCTGAAGCCGGACGTGGTGGTAGAGGTCGTGGTACTGGTGCCCCAGCTGGTGGTCCAGGTGCCGGTGGCCCTGCTAAGCGTCGCCCTGCTGGTGGTGGTGCCGGTGGTAACCGTCGCCCAGGTGGTGGTGGTGGTGGAAGATAATTTCCTCTGCAATCAGTAATAAATAATAATCATTTTAACGATACAGAATCTATCCGGTTCTGTATCGTTCATTTAATCAACATTCAATATAATATTTTATGGCAACTGCAATAACCGCAGCAGACATCAATAAATTACGTCAGGCAACAGGTGCCGGTATGTTAGACTGTAGAAAAGCATTGACTGAAACCAACGGAGATTTTGAAGCAGCAATCGACTGGTTGCGTAAACAAGGTCAGAAAGTAGCTGCAAAACGAAGCGACAGAGAAGCTAAAGAAGGGGTAATCATCGCTAAAACATCTGCTGACCACAAAGTTGGTTTTGTAGTATGTATTAGTTGTGAAACCGATTTCGTTTCTAAAAACGCTGATTTCGTTGCATTTGCTACCTCTATTGCTGATGCAGCTGTAGCTAACAACGTTAAAAGTGCTGACGAATTAAATGAAGTAACCATCAATGGTGCTAAAGTAGCAGACTTAATTAACGATAAATTAGCCGCTATTGGAGAGAAAATTGGTGTAGCTAAATTCGAAAGAATTGAAGCTCCTTATGTAGCATCATACATTCATGGTGCTAACAGAATGGGTGTTTTAGTTGGCTTAAATAAAGAAGCAGCTGAAGCTGGTAAAGATGTTGCCATGCAAATTGCAGCCATGAACCCATTAGCTGTTGATGCCAATAGCATCCCTGCTGATACAGTTGAAAGAGAAAGAGCTATTGTGGTAGAAACCATGAAAGAAGATCCTAAAATGGCCGGTAAGCCAGATGAAATGATCGCTAAAATTGCAGAAGGTAAGCTAAATGCATTCTTTAAAGAGAATACATTATTGGCACAGGCTTTTGTAAAAGATGGTGGCATTACTGTAGAAGCTTACTTAAAATCTGCTGGTGATGTAGTGGTTACCGAGTTTAAAAGAGTAGCATTAGGATAATTTTAACCTCCTAGTTCATTATATGGAAAGGGCTTCGTATTACTACGGAGCCCTTTTACGTTTCTGTATAAAATTCTCCTCTATTTCATCCATTCTGTCAAATTACTTAGGTTGGATTTTACCGAATTGATATATTTGCAAAACTCTTCACGAATAAACTACAATTATGCTGCCTAAATTCAAAAGAATATTGCTTAAATTATCTGGAGAAGCGCTTTTAGGGGATCAAAGAAACGGTGATCCTTTTAACCCTAAAATTATTGAACAATATGCGCATGATATTAAGTTAGTAACCGATTTAGGTGTTCAAGTGGCCATTGTAATTGGGGGAGGTAACATTTATCGTGGAATGAATGAAGCTGAAAGCGGTATCGAAAGAGCGCATGGCGATTATATGGGTATGTTGGCAACCGTAATTAATGCGATGGCCATGCAAGCAATGCTCGAAAAAATTGGTGTGTACACCCGATTACAAAGCGCTATCAACATGGAAGCAGTAGCAGAACCTTATATTCGTCGAAAAGCACTTCGCCACCTCGAAAAAGGCAGGGTAGTAATTTTTGGCGCAGGTACAGGTAACCCTTACTTTACCACCGATACAGCCGGCTCATTGCGCGCCATTGAAATGAAAGCCGATGTAATCTTAAAAGGTACCAGAGTGGATGGTGTGTATACTGCAGATCCTGAAAAAGACCCCACAGCCACTAAATATGAAAAAATTTCTTTCCAGGACTGTATCAGCAAGAACCTGAAAGTAATGGATATGACCGCCTTTACCCTATGTATGGAAAATAAATTACCTATTATCGTTTTTGATATGAACTCTAAAGGCAATTTATTAAAAGTAGTAGAGGGTGCAAACGTGGGTACTTTGGTAACCGGCTAATCCGTTTATGTAATAAAATCGGTTATTCCATATTCCTCGCATAATTTTATGCAGTATGATGAATAAAAACACGCTTTTTCTGTTGTTGGCTACTTTAATGGCATTTAATGCAAATGCGCAGGGTAAGCTTACCTTATCTGATGCTTTAACAACAGCATTAAAGAACAGTTACAACATTCAACTGGCTAAAAATAATGCCGATATTGCTACAATCAATAACAACTTAGCGGTAGCCGGTGGAATGCCCATTGTAACGGGGCAAGCTATAGACAACGAACAGGTAACCAGCATTAATCAAAAATTTCCGGACCCCGCCAGAAATGTACAGCGTGGAGGAGTTGCTGCTAACAATTTATCTGCCTCCATAACAGGCAGCATTTTATTATACAATGGGATGCGGGTAAAAGCTACCAAGAAAAGGCTTGAAGAGCTGCAAAATCAAAATATTGGCTTACTCAATGCACAAATTCAAAATACATTAGCCGGCGTAACAACTCGTTATTTTGACATTGTTCGCCAACAACATTTTTTAAAAACAATCCTTCAATCTTTAGAGGTTGCTAAAAAGCGTATCGAAATAATACAAAGCCGGAAAGAAGTGGGTATGGCTAATGATGCCGATTTATTTCAGGCACAGTTAGATTTAAATGCCTTAACTCAATCACAACAAGCTCAGCAATTAATTATCGATCAATCTAAAACCGACTTACTGAATTTAATTTTTGTAAGACCCGATTCTTCCATTTCTATTCAAGACACTATTACAGTAGATCAATCAATTACATTTGATCAAATTAAGTTGTTATTAGAAAAGAATCCACAAATCATTGCTGCAAATCAACAGATTAAAATTAATGAGTGGATAGAGAAAGAAACGGCAGCTTTAAGTGCGCCAACATTGAGGGCTACCGCAGGTTATAGCTTGAGTAATACAAGTAGTGCAGCCGGTTTTATTTTAACCAATCAAAGTTTTGGCCCTACAGTCGGACTAAATTTATCCGTACCGATTTATAATGGGTCGGTAAATAAAAAACAACAACAAGTAGCAGCTATCAATACCCGATCAGCTATTGCGCAAAAAAATAATCTATTACTTAGCGCAGAAACCGGTGCGGTAAAAACATATCAATTGTATAGAAATTCCCTAGAACAATTGTCCACTGCTAAAACCAATTTTGAACTATCTGCTCAATTGTTGAGTTTGGTGATGCAAAAATTTGAATTAGGTCAGGCTACCATAGTAGATGTAAAGATAGCCCAGCAAAGTTTCGAAAACGAATCTTACAGAATGGTCAATCTATCTTACTCAGCTAAAATGGCTGAAATAGAACTGAAAAGATTGGCGAACTTATTACAGCCATAGGCTACATTTATTTTATCAAATGGAGTATCTTGTTGCACATTTAAATTGAAAAAAGTGCAACCAATTATCCATTCAAAATTACCCAATGTAGGTACAACCATTTTTACTGTAATGAGTCAATTAGCAGTAGAACATGGTGCGGTAAATTTGGGTCAGGGCTTTCCCGATTTTCCTATGAGCGATGAGCTCACCAGTCTGGTAGCCAAGGCAATGAAAGATGGATTTAATCAATATGTTCACATGAACGGTCTACCTGCATTGCGTGACGCACTTGCAGCAAAAGCCTCTGAATTGTACCATACCCCCATTAATCCGGAAACCAATATAACTGTTACGCCCGGAGGTACGTATGCCATTTATACAGCGCTTACAACTGCTTTACAGCCCGGTGATGAGGTGATTGTCTTTGAACCTGCCTATGATAGTTATATTCCTAATATAGAAATAAATGGCGCAAAGGCGGTAAGAATTTCTTTACAATATCCTAATTACACTATTCCCTGGCAAGAAGTGCGCGCTTCAGTAAATGAACGAACCCGCATGATTATGATTAATACGCCACACAACCCAACCGGTGCCGTATTAAGTGAAGCAGACATGATAGCGCTTGCTTCAATTGTTACCGGCACTAAAATAATTATATTGAGTGATGAAGTGTATGAACATTTAATTTTTGATGGAATAGCCCACCAAAGTATATTAAGATATCCGGAATTGTTTGAAAGAAGCTTTGTATGTTATTCATTCGGGAAAACCTATCATTGTACAGGTTGGAAATTAGGATACTGTATAGCACCCGAATCATTAATGAAAGAGTTTAGAAAAGTACACCAGTTCAATTGTTTTACATGTGATACGCCAAAGCAAGTAGCACTGGCAGAATATTTAAACAATAAGACAGCCTATTTAACGTTGGGAAGTTTTGTAGAGCAAAAAAGGAATTATTTCAGAGCGTTGATGGCGGATACGCCCTTTACTTGTATCCCATCTCATGGCAGTTATTTTGAGTGTTACAGCTATGCAGGATTTAGCAATGAAGCCGATAAAGACCTGGCTATTCGTTTAACAAAAGAATGCGGCATTGCTACTATACCTGTATCTGCATTTTACCAGAATGGCGAAGACAATAAAGTATTGCGTTTTTGTTTTGCTAAAAAAGAAGAAACCTTAGAAAAAGCGATAGCCTCATTAAAGAAGAACATTTAATGGAAGTATCATAAATGCCTTTACTTTATTATACTTTCGAATAGTCATCCATTCAAGTAGCAATCTTTATTATATACCGCTACTAATTTCTCCATACGCTCCTTTTTATCATTACTCATTTTATCATAAGTTTTAATTAACATGCCTAATCGTGGATTTGATAAAAAGAAATCGCGATGTGTATCCATAAAATGCCAGAACAAGGCGTCCCAAATTTCACACCAGTCTCCTTTTGTATAATTACTCATTTTAAGTACATAACTGCTCCCACTGATATACGGTTTAGTTGCCATTAATCCACCGTCTGCAAACTGACTCATACCGTAGATATTCGGTACCATAACCCAATCGTATGCATCAATAAAAAGTTCCATAAACCATTGATATACCTGATTGGGATGAAATCCATTTAACAGCATAAAATTGCCCAATATCATTAGTCTTTCTATATGATGACAGTATCCGGTTGCTAATACCTTTTTAATTGTAGTATCTATTGGTGCTATACCTGTTGTTCCGTTATAATAAGAAGGGGGTATACGCTTGTTAAATTTCCAAAAGTTGGTAGTTCTTTCTTGTTTGCCTTTGTATACATAAACACCTCTAATAAATTCTCTCCATCCAATTATTTGCCTGATAAATCCTTCAACACTATTTAATGATACTGAATTTTCTTTTGCAAAACTTAAAGTAGTTTCAATAATGTATAAAGGGGTAAGCAGGCCAATGTTAAGAATGGGAGTTAAAACACTATGGTGCAAAAAATTTTCGTTGTCAACAATAGCGTCTTCATATTCACCAAATTCTGCGAACCTATTTGTTAAAAATTGATTCAACCATATTTCACTCTCTTCATGTGTAGTGGGATAAATAAAGCTGTTGGATAGCATGCCATAGTTATCATTAAAATTTTTAGTGACATAAACAATTGCTTCTTTATAAAAATCATTAAGAAGCGGAAATGTAATGGCAGGTGCTGTTTTGTTTTTTGGATATTTATGTCTGTTGTCTGCATCAAAGCTCCATTTTCCACCCAGAGGTTTGTTAGCAGAATCAACCAATATATTCAGCTTTTTACGTTGTTGAATATAAAAATCTGTATGAAAATACTTGACTTTATTTTCAAAATAAATTTTTAAATCTTCTTCATTGTTGATGAACAAGTGTGTGGAGTGTTGTCTATTTTCAATATTACTGATAGCGCAAGCCTTATTAATTCTTTCATTCAACCAGTCATCACATACATCATAAAATTCAATCGAGCTATATTTTGTAAGGTCAACACTTCCAATTAATTTACAAATGTCGCTTTCTGCTTGTGTTGCTTCAATATATTGTACTTTAATATTATTTTGTTGTAAATATTTTTCATAGTATTTCATACTTGCCCGATGCAATACTAATTTCTGTTTATGAAACTTATATTGTTTAAAAAACAAGTATTCTTCAATTAACCACACTTCATCAAATTCTTTTAGCAATTCAATATTTTTAAAGAGTTGATGCGGGAATAATAAAAACAGTTTTGACATTAATAATAATTTATGAGTATGCAATATGCTTTTAAATAAATAAAGCAGAGGAATACAATATTCGATTGATTATTTTTTATTCATTCTACATTTGTCGCTGCAATATTTTACATCAGCCCATACTTTTTCCCATTTTTTTCTCCAGGTAAAAGCTCTGTTACAAACTAAACAAACTTTGGTTGGCAAATGCTCTTTTTTTATTTGCTTACTCATATATTCATTCTTTATTTGCTTTTTCTTGTATGGGTGTGTAGAATCCTTAAATTTTCTTTTATTACCAGTTCGTTTTCTCTATGCCCCCAAATTTTTGTTCTGGCATGTTTGCCAGACTGCTCTAAATCAATTATTGGAGCCGGATAATCTTTACCAATGATCACATTATACAATTGTTGTTCTATTATAGACATTTTGTGTGGCTCGTGAATAAATGTTGCAGGAACGTTTTTTAAATGCGGCAGCCATTGCTTTATAAAAATTCCATTCGGATCGTGATCCAAACTTTGCTTAACAGGGTTATACATTCGTACGGTGTTGATGCCGGTTGTGCCAGCCTGCATTTGAAATTGTGGATAATGAATACCCGGTTCATAGTCAAGAAAAAGTTGTGCTAAATGATAAGTAACTAACCGCCAATCCTGATATAAATGATGGCAAATAAAACTTACCAGCATAGCTCTCATTCTAAAATTAATCCACCCCGTATTTTCTAAACACTTCATACAAGCATCAATTAAAGGAAATCCGGTCTCTCCTTTTTTCCAGCTATTTATAAAACTTTCAATTTGCGGATGTTCTAATAATTCATATCCACTATTAATGCATTTGTTTTCATAAGTACATTCTACTTCAAATTTTTGTATAAAATGACAATGCCATTTTAAGCGGGTAAGAAAATTTTTTATAGCGCCTTTGAATGTAGAAGTAGCAGTATACGGATAAACATATTGATAGGCTTGCTTAATACTCATATTACCCCAACTTAAATAAGGGGAGATTCTTGCGCAACTTGTTCTGCTTTCTAATGGTTTACTGATGTGTTTGCTGTAATATTTTCCTCTTCCATTTACAAAATCATGTAAATATCTAAATGCAAAATCTTCTCCTGCAGGTTGCAACGATTTCGGATAATGTTCTAATTGAGTGATTAGCTCATTCGTAAGTGGGTACTTATTGGTTAGTTTTTCAACTTCACGAATCGTGTAACTATTATTAATTACAGGAAGATGCATGGTTTTAAACCAATTGCTATCCCAACCCTGTCTGTTTTTTATTCCCCTAATAATACCGTCACGCTGACCTTCTTGCCAATTAATTAGATGTGCTTTACAAAACCGGGCAACATTTTTATCTCTATCGTAGGTTAATTGAATACCGCTTTCCTGATAGCTGAATATATTAACGATTTTATATTGCGCTGATATAGCATTAAATGCTGTTAGGGCTTCTGTATAAAATATACTCACTTCTTTTTTATAAGGCAATAATTTCTTGTTAAGCTGCAGTATTGAATGATATTGAAATTGAAGATGCCTTAAACTGGTATCAGGATATGAAATGATAGTTGGTTCAAACAGAAATATAATTAAATACGGCAAAGGATTTTCTTCGGCCATTTGCAATGGCCAATGATCTTGAGATCGGATATCTCTTTTAAGCCAAACTATATTGATTTCTTTTTTTTCAGACACCGATGTAATTTAATTTTTTACACGCCTTCCAATAACTAAAAAAGGATGGAAAATATCCTGTAACCTCTGCAAACATCCAATCTCTTTTGTGTTTTGTTCCTTTATAGTGGCCATATAAAGGATGTTCTTTAAAGTGAATGATGTGTTGATTATTTGCATCAGGAAATAGTTCTATAAATTCACCTACGAAAACCTGTAGGTTGGATATGTTTTTGGATAGATCAATTACAAAGTCAATAGTCCGTTTACATACCGGATATTTTTTAAAGAAACTTGGTTCTAATAGTAATATTCTATTTGCATTTAAGTCGGCATCCCAGGTACAATCGAGGTTGTAAAAATTGTAAATATAAGTTGGCAAAGCATCATTCATCAAAACCTTTGTTGGTTCTGGAAGCGTGGATACTAAGTTTACTGAAAATCGTTCTGTTAATTCAACGGGTATTTTAATGTTGTTAAATGAATCGTATGAAACATCTAAAAAGGTATTCAATTGACTACTATTGCAATATTTGTTGATGTTTTCTTGGTTGGCAAAGTATTTTTTACTCCCAAAACTACCCGCAACCCATTGCCAGCTAAGCGTGTTGCTTGCCCAATCGGCATCTAGTAAGTGGTAATACATCCAAGCAGATGGCTTGCTCCAATGGCATTGGGCAATGTTACAACATATACTTGCAACATATAACCTCAAGTGATTGTGCATGTAACCGGTTGTATATAATTCATCAATACTTTGATCTATTGCATCAATGGAAGTATTGGCGTTTACAATGGCAGAAGGAATTTCAAATGTGGTGATGTTTTCTTGTAATTGTTTGACATCAGCATTTATATTATCTTTCAGTGCAATTTGCACTTGCTGATAATAATCTCTCCAGGCCAATTCTTTCAAAAAGAATTCTATTTCATTGAATGTATATCCTTTGCTTAAGATTTTATCTGCAATCATTTTTGTAGAAATAACACCTCTGGATATATAGGGCGATAATTTAGTAACAGCCCCATCTATATAGTTTCTTGTTTTACCATATTTTACCGGGTCTATCTCCTCTATTTTATCTACAATATCCTGATATACCGTGCTAAACATTATCTTTTAGAAATTTTATTGAGGGAGATGGTTCTTTGCAAAGAACATTTGAATCGGTCTATACCCGCATTTCTTTTATGCAAGTGTTTTTGACTAACACCCTCATTAACTCTTTTGCGCCATAGATTGAAGCTGCTTCGTTTCAATTCTTTTCTCATTAAAGCGATCACCTCTTTTTCAGGCAAACCAAATTGAAATAAAATGGCTTCAAAGGGTGTTCTATCTTCCCATGCCATTTCAATAATTCTATCAATTTCTGACGTTGACAAGGTTGTATTATTAATCAATTTATGTTCATTCATGTCTGTTGATCGCATTAGCACTTTTAACAACAAGCTGTAAAATGATTTGTTTGCCGGTTTAGTAAATAATTTATAGGATTTATTAAATAGTAATAATCTGCTATAAAACATCAAAATACTAAATAAATTAGTAATTATTTGTCTTTTTATCCGTATTAATACGGATAAATTATACTGTAGAGGGAATTTAACTTCGTCTCAGAAAACAACTGTAAAACTTGTTAGAGGAATATTATAAGTAGATGGGCAGATAAACTTGCCGATTTACTAAATATAACCAACACACTAAAGTACACACCAAATTTTTTAACATCGAATAACCAAACTAAAATGCGACTATTTACTCATGATTCATTTAATAATATAAGTTCGTCAATTGATAGCGAATTAAATTTATGGATGCCTGATGAGCAAAATGATAAAAACGCTACTAAAAATTACGATTATAGTTTATATTTATCTTATGCATTGCTAGACAAAAAAATTGTTAAAAAAACAGCAGATTTTTTTCGGGCGGTAAATAAGAATATTAAAGTTGATATGATGGAGAAAACGATGTCTGAAAAAGTCTCTATCAATACATCCCGAACAGTAAAAAATAAAATTATTAAAAACGATAAGTTTGTATTTTTGGCTACTTCTACTTCCATATTTTCCAAATGGATTAACTGGGAATTAGGTATAGCAGATTGTTATAAAGCAAATGAAGACAAAATTTTAATTCTGCCGATAGCAGACAAAGACACTAGGTGGTTGGGTGATGTTTATTTTAAATTGTATCCAAGAATCGAAAGAATTGAACATAATCGATCCGTTAGAGCTACCGATTTTTTTCGGGTGGTATATCCCAATGGATCAACTAAACCATTACAAGATTGGCTTTTAGCGTAATCGATTAATATATATAGAACCAACATCTATGAGTAATCCAATTAGTTTACAAAAGGGTATAGAAATGACCACTTTGTACAGAAATGAACAAGAAAATATTTTAGCGGAAGAATTTCGTGGTAAAAATATTTTAGCAAGAAGTGAAACATTTGATCGAACATCTGTTGAAGAATTACTTGCTAAAACAGGTTGCGAAAAAATGCGTATTTATTATGGTATGGACAGCGAATTAAAAGTGCATGCCATTTTAGTAGCCGTGAATGATAAAAACGAAGACATTCTACCAACTGCAGTAAATGAAAATGTTAGAGATGATGCGTATTATCTTTGGGAGGATGCTAAAA
>JBIIAP010000313.1:0-2839 GCA_044239855.1 Sediminibacterium sp.
CACAAAAATCCAGGCTTTACCGCCATTGCCGGCATGCCATGCTGGACAAACACCCACATTTTTAGCTTTGATTTTTACATAACGGGCAGTTGCAGTTTTTTGTAGTATTAATTTTTTACTTTCTGTACGTGTATTAAGTACACTGGGTAATGGTTCACTCACTTCACCTAACGGATTAAAATTTTTACCATCCGAAGAAATAGCTACGCTAAAGTTACTTGGCAAGAAAATCCAATCTCCCTGGCGTTGTAAAAATGATCCAAACACTGTATTAAAAGTTTTTTCAGTTCCTAAATCCAATACTATTTCTAAATCTTTTCCCTCAAAACCCATCCAGTTTTTATGAAAATTACCCGGATTAGAAAATTGACCATCCACCAGTGTAACTGGCCCTAGTGCCGCATATTGACTGGAATAAGTTGATTTTAAATCCAATGCATATTTACCTTTTAATACATTCACTAAAGCAACATCGCTCCACATTTTACCTGCGCTGCGCGCAATAGCTTTGATGGTTGTAGTAGCCGAAATTTCAATTGGCTTTGTATACAAATTCGCAGTTGATGTTGGGGTACTGCCATCCAAAGTATAACGAATCACTGCATTTTTTTCAGTAGCACTGATCGGCACCAATGCAACTTGATTGGCAATAACTTTTGTCTTGTTCATCGTTTCTTCAGCTGAACCAATTTGCGGAACAGCCGATAAGTTTTGAGGAGTGCCGGTTAATTTAAATACATACACATCAGAAACTTGCGGAGTGTAGGTTAAATTGCTTGGAATATTTACTACAATACCTTCAGGCGTATCCTTCCAGGTTAGCTTTTGGCTACAACCTAGCAAACTGATGGTTGATCCGGCTTTGGGCTTTATTTTTCTCAACAATAAATTATTGCCCGGAAAACCATTCACATAAACATATACTTCCCCTTTTTTATTTGAAGCATAGCGTATTCCGTCGCCTTCGCTAAAATACTTCCAGGTAGTTAATCCATACACCGCTTCATTATTAACTTTAAACCAATCCCCAATTTGCTGTAAACGCAAAATACTGGTATCTGGAAAAAGCCCTTGAGCAGTTGGTCCGATATTAAGTAAATAGTTACCGCCTTTTGAAATAATGTCTACTAAATTCCAAACCAATTGATTGGCAGATTTCCAATGCTGATCGTTTTTATTAAATCCCCAATGATTATTCATGGTCATACAACTTTCCCAATCGTTGTCGTTTTTCTCTTCTAATATTTCCTGTTCAGGAGTACCAAAATCACCTGCACCGGCTTTATTATTCATGCCCTGCATTCCATTACGTCCTTTGCTTACTCTGTTGTTTACAATCAAATTAGGCTTTAAGCTCAATAACCAATTGTATAACGAATCGCCTTTATTGGTAGTCCACTCCTCCACCCACTCCCCATCAAACCATAAAACAGCAGGGTCGTAGGTAGTAACCAATTCCTTTAAACAAGGTTTGAGATAGTCATTGGTATAAGCATTGATGTTCTTTTTATTTTCATCCGGATGATGCCAATCCATAATGGAATGATACATGCAAAATTGAATACCATATTTTTTACAAGCCACGCTAAGCTCCTTCATAATATCTCGCTTAAAGGGCGTGCGATCCATTACATCATAGTCAGAAACCTTACTATCCCATAAACAAAATCCATCATGGTGTTTAGAGGTAATAACTATGTATTTCATTCCTGCATTTTTGGCCATTTTTACCCATTGCTCCGCATCAAATGAAGTAGGGTTAAATTCAGCAGCATATTTCTCATATTCCGCAATGGGTATGTTGGCGGTATTCATAATCCATTCTGCATGGTTTTTATCGCCCTTATATTCACCGGCAGGAACAGCGTATAACCCCCAATGAATAAACATACCAAACTTGGCATTGCGCCACCAACCCATACGGGCATCATGATTTATTTGCTGCGAGAAAGTGGATTGCACGATGCACAGCAAAAATAAAATGGTGAAAATTTTTTTCATAAGTAAATCGTTTTATTAGCCACAGGTTAATTGTCTGATGTATAGTTTAATTAGCATGTATTTTTCTTTATGGCTATTTGTTGTGTGGTAAACTTACTTAATTTTTATGGAGTGGTATACAAATTTTCGAGCCGATTCATTTTATATAGGTGCTACTGCAACTTTTTACTTTCAATATATTCTGTATCTTCCAATATTAATAATCAAGCTTTGCTTAATGAACTATTTTTCATAACCTAAATACCTAAAACCTTCCAATGAATCATTTACACAACATAGATTATCTCGTATTTCTATTTTATTTTATCATCGTATCAGGATACGGATATTGGATTCATCAAAAGAAAAAGAAAGTAAGTACCACCGCTTCGCACGATTATTTTTTAGCAGAGGGCTCTTTAACCTGGTGGGCAATTGGTGCTTCTTTAATTGCCTCCAATATATCTGCAGAGCAGTTTATAGGGATGAGTGGATCGGGCTTTAAAATGGGCTTAGCCATTGCAACGTATGAGTGGATGGCCGCGGTGTCTTTAATAATTGTAGCCATATTCTTTATTCCGGTGTACCTGAAAAATAAAATCTATACCATGCCGCAATTCTTAAATCAGCGGTACAACGGAACAGTAAGTATGATCATGGCAGTGTTTTGGTTATTGTTATATGTTTTAGTGAATCTTACTTCTATACTCTATTTAGGTGCATTGGCTATCAATAGTATTTCAGGAATCAGCATTACCGTTTGTATGTACGGATTGGCCATATTTGCCATTTTCATCACACTAGGTGGAATGAAAGTAATTGGCTATACCGATGTGCTGCAAGTATTTTTCTTGGTATT
>JBIIAP010000094.1:0-9488 GCA_044239855.1 Sediminibacterium sp.
TGCTGCCGTATCAAATACGGCAATACCCTCTATGAGTTGGTTACAAAGTTTAGGCGTGAGCTTAATAGCCGTTTCATTTACTTATGGCGGTTATCAGCAAACCATCAATTTTGGCAATGACGTTCATTATCCGGCTAAAAATATTCCCAAAGGAATATTCTGGGGGATAGCCATCATTATTAGCCTGTATCTATTGGCTAATTTCAGCTATTATACCATCGTAGGCTTCAATCAAATGAAAGAAGAAAACGAAATTGCTTATGTGCTAATCAATAAAATTTTTGGTACGCAAGGCGCAAATATATTTTCTTTCTGCTTGTTTTTTGGTGTATTGGCCTATGTAAATGCCTTATTAATGAGCAATCCACGGGTAATGTACGCAATGAGTGAAGAGGGTACGCTGCCGGGTATATTCGGCAAACAAAGCGATAAAAACAATGTATTGGTGGTATCGCTGTCTGTATTTACTGCCATGTGTATGGTTATATTGTTTTTCGCACAAACCTTCGATAAAATACTCAACTTTACCATATTCCTAGATTGTTTTGGAATGGTGGCATCCAGCGCAACACTTTTTATATTAAGGAAACGTACCAAACATTTAGATGGAACCGGTATATACAAAATGAAATTATATCCGCTTTTACCCATTATTTTTATCGCCAACTATCTTTTTGTAGGGGTAAGTATTGCTATGCAGGCACCTGAATCGGCTGTTTTAGGGGTAGTGGTGTTGGCTAGCTTTGTTTTATTGTATTTTATTACAGCCAAACGGACCAAACACCTTTCATAACACAAAAAATGCAAAAGAATACTTTAACTTTCCGCCTGTCTAAATTTTACCGTTGTGTAACCGAATGCGCTTAATTTTGCAGAAACATATAAGCAAAAGCTAATTTTATACTTAATTGTAAGTTGAATGATGCCCATTGCTTGTTTAAAAATATTTACTCCATTTAAGGAGAAGAGCTCTCAAAATAATCAGATGAAAAGATTTTTTATATTGACTACATGTTTATTGCTATTGCTAAATAGTTTATCTGCCCAGGATAGTGCTATTCAATGGAGCCTCCAGCGTTGCATTGAATATGCTATTAAAAACAATGTTTCAGTAAAACAAGCCGATATTCAGGCGCGTTTGGCTCAGTTAGATGTTGAAAGAGCCAAATTAGCTCAATACCCCAATGTTGGGTTAAGTACCAATTTAGGTACTCAATTCGGTAGATCTATTGACCCAACTACCAATCAATATACCAATACGCAGCTGTTATTTCAAGGTCTAAATGTTAACAGCGGTGTTCAGTTATTCAACTGGGGCGCCTTAAAATTCGATAAAAACATTGCAGGTTTTAACGCTAAAGCAGCTATTTTAGACGTAGAAAGAATAGCCAACGATATTTCCCTTAGCATTGCCACCTTTTTCTTGCAGGTAATTGCAGCTAAACAACAAATTGAAATTGCCGATGTGCAAATCTCTCAAACTCAATCTCAATTAGCTGTTACACAGAAAAGAGTAGAAGCAGGTGCTTTACCTGAACTAAGTACACTCGAATTAGATGCCCAGCTTGCAAGAGATTCAACCACTTACGTTGCTGCACAAGCCAGCTATTCACAAGCTATCATTCAATTAAAAGCCGCTATCAACTATAATATGGCTAAACCTTTTGAAGTGATCATCCCGTTAGTGGCTGATATACCATTAGAACCTTTGGCAGATTTAGATCCGGCTACTTTGTATCAACTGGCTCTTAATGTGCAGCCGGCACAAAAAGCTAACCTGCTTAAAATAAATGCCGCCGTACAATCCATCAAAAGAGCCAAAACAGCTTTCTATCCTACCATATCCGCTTTTGGTACATTGGGAACTAATTTTGCCAACGCTGCACAACAAATTACCGGAGCCAATGTAGTTGGGTATAAACCAACTGCAGGATTTGTAACAGTAAATAGTAATAACTATTCAGTATATCAGCCCGATGTTCAACTTACTTCGCAAAAAAGAAATTTCGGTCAAATGTGGGATGGATGGGGTACCCAACTCGATCAAAATTTCCGCCAAAGCGTTGGCTTACAAGTAAGTGTACCTGTCTTTAATAATGGAAGTGCTAAATTAAATCATCAACGCGCTAAATTAAATTACAGAGCTTCTCTCGCTATTTCGGAACAAAGCGATTTAACCTTACAACAAAATATTTATCAGTCGCATACCAATGCCATAGCCGCATTTCGTAAATTAAATGCAAGCAAAAAAACAGTAGAAGCATCTCAAAAAGCATACGAGTATGCAGTAAAAAGATACGAAGCCGGATTATCTAACACCATCGATTTAATCACCAATCAAAATAATTTATTGCGTGCTAAATTAGATCGGTTAAATAACCAGTTTGATTATATTTTTAGAATTAAATTATTAGAATTCTATAAAGGCCAGGGAATTAAACTATAGTTGCAAGCTGCAACTTAACATTGAAAAAAAAACATTGTATGAGCAAGAAATTGATTTGGATTATTGGTGGTCTCTTTGCATTAATTATACTATTGGTAGTATTAAAGAAAACCGGTGTAATTGGTAAAGAAGAGGGTATTGCTGTATCAGTTGAAAAAGCTGAAAACAGAACCATCATTGAAACCGTTAATGCAAGCGGAAAAGTATATCCCGAAATTGAAGTAAAAATCAGTCCCGATGTAAGTGGTGAAATTGTAGAACTAAACGTAGAAGAAGGGGATAGTGTAACTAAGGGCCAGGTGTTAGCAAGAATTTATGCAGACATTTACAACTCACAACGCGATCAGGTTGCGGCAACAGTAGATCAGCAAAAAGCGCAGGTATCTAATACCACTGCTCAGTTGGGGGCATTAAAAGCAACTTTGGATCAGGCGGAAACGCAATACAACCGTCAGAAAAAATTGTATGACGAAAAAGTAATCAGCCGCTTAGAATATGAGCAGGCAGATCAGGCATATAAAGCGGCTAGAGCAAATTACAACGCAGCATCCGAAGGAATTAAAAGCGCAAAAGCTGCCGTACAAAGTGTACAAGCACAACTAAACAGAGCCAATAAAGACATTGGACGTACGGTAATTACTTCTCCTATGAATGGCATCATTAGTTTGTTGGCTATTAAAAAAGGCGAACGTGTTGCCGGTAACAGCTTTAATGTAGGTACAGAAATGATGCGTGTTGCCGATATGCGTAGTATTGAAGTTAGGGTAGATGTTGGAGAGAACGATATTCCTAAAGTTAAATTAGGCGATACTGCTATTGTAGAAGTTGATGCATACAGCAATAGAAAATTTAAAGGAATTGTTTATAAAATTGCCAATCCTAATACCAACTCTTCTTTAAGTGCAGCTGCTTCCAATGCCGAGGTAACGAATTATAAAGTACATATCCGCTTACTTCCTTCCAGTTATAAAGACCTGATTGAAAGTGGCAACAAATTCCCATTCAGACCGGGTATGACTGCCAGCGCCGATATTCAAACAAGATCCAGGTACAATGTATTATCTGTTCCGCTTAATGCAGTAACTACCAGAGACAAAAGCGACAGCGCCGATACAAAAAACAACAAAGAAAAAGACAATCAAACTGCTGCGAATGATCAGGTAAAATCAGTTGGTGCTGATGATGGAATTGAAGAAGTAGTATTTGTTTTACAAAAAGACAATACGGTTAAAAAAGTAAAAGTAAGAACCGCTATTCAAGACCTAAACAATATAGAAATTTTAGCTGGTTTAAAATTAGGTGATACCGTTATAACCGGGCCTTATTCAACAGTAAGTAAAACTTTAAAAGACGGCAACAAAGTAACAGTTGTTGCTAAAGAAAAATTGTTTGAAGACAAGAAGAAAGACTAATCTTATATTTGCAACACTTGTGCTGAATTATTCAAACAACAATTATGAAATTCGGAATCTTAGGAAGTGGGAGTTGGGCTACAGCTATTGCAAAAATTTTAACCGATAATGGCAATACCATTCATTGGTGGATTAGAAATGCAGCAAGCATTCAATATATCCAAAAAAGAAAGCATAATCCGCATTATTTAAGTGGTGCTTACTTTTTACCTGAGCAGCTTATATTGAAAGATGATATCATGGAGGTGGTGGCCCATGCAGAAGTAATTGTTATTGCTATACCTTCTGCGTATGTTGCGCAAGCCTTGTCGTTAATTCCAGAAGATGCACTTGCAGGTAAAAAGATAATATCAGCTGTAAAGGGCATACTTCCCGATTCAAATAAATTAGTTCATCAATATTTAGCGGACAACTTCAATTTTCCGCTAAATAGTTATTTTACTTTATTTGGGCCATGCCATGCAGAAGAAGTAGCTGCCGAAAAATTATCTTATCTTACTTTATCTGGAGTAGATGAACAAGTAACTACCGATATTGCTACCCATTTTAAAACGGAATACATTAATACCATTGTAAATACGGATATCATTGGGGTACAATATGCGGCGGTACTTAAAAATATTTACGCATTAGGTGCCGGTATAGCTCATGGATTAGAATATGGCGATAATTTTTTGAGTGTATACATTGCAGCTTGTGCAAATGAAATGGCTGCCTTCCTACAAAAAATTTCTGGTGCGGCGCGCCAATTTTCTTATAAGGAGCCGAATTATAATTCCTCCGTTTATCTGGGCGATTTACTGGTAACCTGCTATTCACTATTCAGCAGAAACCGTACTTTCGGTAATATGATTGGTAAGGGCTATTCCGTAAAATCGGCTATTTTAGAAATGAACATGGTAGCCGAAGGATATAATGCCAGCAAATGTATTCACCAAACAAATGCAGCAACAGTTCAGGCCGATATTCCAATTGCATCAACTATTTATGAAATACTTTGGGAACACTTGCCTGCCGCCGATGGCTTCAAAAAAATCGAACCCTTTCTGGTGTAGTAATATTATTTTATAATTGAAATAATGCTGCAGCAATTCCATCAGCAAAGAATTTACCATTATTGGTAATGCGTATGTAATTGCCTGTATGCTGCAATTTCTCATCCTTTACAAAAGGCGCAGCTTCTTCCTTTAATCTACCTACTACTTCTTCATTGCCTATTTCTGTTAATCGAATTAAATCAATCCCCTCCATAGTTCTTAAAGCAGTCATGATGTATTCATTGATCTGCTGATTTTTTGTAAGCTGCTCCACTTCAAATGGAACAGTTCCCTGCTGAATTGATTGTATATACAAATTGTTATTGGCAATATTCCATTGGCGGCTAACGCTGTTAAAGGAGTGCGCAGCAGGCCCCAATCCCAGATAATGCTTGCCCGACCAATAGTTGGCATTGTGTTTACTCCTGTTACCCGTCAAGGCAAAATTTGAAATCTCATAATGCTCGTAATTGGCTTCAGTAGTTTTAGTTAAAAGCATATTAAAGTGTGTGGATTGCTTTTCTACATCAACATCGTCCAAAATATGGTCATTTATTTTCTTAGCAAGTACTGTTTTAGGTTCAACCGTAAGGGCGTAGCAAGACAAATGTGGAATGTTTAATTCAATTGCTTTTGCCAAATTCTGACTCCAATGCTCATCCGATAAGGTAGGCCCACCGTAAATCAGGTCGATCGATAAATTAGTAAAACCTGCGTGTTGTGCTAACTGAATACAATTTAGTGCCTGATCTGCCGAATGTGCCCGCCCCATCCATATCAGATCTTCCGCAAAAAAAGATTGAATCCCAATGCTTAAACGATTAATTCCGGCTTCTTTCCAGGCTTGCAACTTAATTGCAGTAATATCATCGGGATTGGCTTCTAAAGTAACTTCCGGATTGGAGGAGATAACAAACTTATCCCGTAATGTGCGCATGATACTGGTTAGTTGGTCATTCGTAAGCAAAGAAGGGGTGCCTCCACCAAAATAAATGGTTTCAATGGGTTCGGTAATATAATGTTGCTGAAGATGCGCTTCCCGAATAATGGCATCAACCATTAGTGGCAACGCTTGCTGATTAACCGAAAAGTGAAAATTACAGTAGTTACAAGCTTTTTTACAAAAAGGAATATGTATGTAAATACCCGCCATAATGTGCAATTAAACAATAAAATTAGCATTGTTACCCGATGATTACCATTTAATCAGTATCATTTAATATTTTTGAGGTAATGAATTTATTTAGAACTACTTTATTGTTGTTGCTTTTGTTGATAAAAGCCTTGCCAATTTTTGCTCAGGACGATACCATTAATGCCGGTACAACCGATACAAAAAGGGCAAGCTCTGTTCCTAAATTTGCCAATAGCAATAAAAAAATACCTGAAAAAGCAGATACAGTCAATAAAATAGCTGCTCAAATGCTTACGCAGGCAAATAACGACAGCGCTTATAAGAAATTCATGATTCAACCTTATTTGCCTACAGCTGCAAAGCCGGTATGGATGATCATTGATTACAAGCAAAAGGAATCTAAAGACATGTATTTCTATTTGTTGTTGAGTATCATTGCTTTTCTGGCGTTTATCAGGATGGTTTTCCCTAAATTCTACAAAGCCCTATTCGAATTGTTTTTTCAAACCTCCATGCGTCAAAAACAATATCGCGATCAATTACAACAAGATTATGTGGCGTCCTTTCTAATTAATATACTGTTCATAATTTCTACCGGATTATTCCTAACACTAGTTGCGCTACATTATAGCCTGGTTCCATTATCATTTTGGTCTATTTACGGCTATTCAACCCTGTTGTTAACCTTGGTTTACTCCGGTAAATCCTTGTTTTTATCCTTTGCAGGTTGGGTTTTTGATAATAAGTCGGCCGCTCAGGGGTATATATTTCTGGTTTCATTGATGAATAGAATAATGGGTATTATATTAATCCCCTTTTCTGTATTGCTGGCATTGGGCAATGAAAGTATACATGGTTTCATAACAGTGTTTTCGTTAACAATGGTGATTATAATGATTTCGTACCGTTATTTCGTATCCTTTGGCTCATTAAGAAATGAATTGAAAATAAATGCGCTGCATTTTTTCCTTTACCTTTGTGCGGTAGAAATAATGCCAATTGCTTTGATTTATAAGCTTTTGATTAATTATTTCAATTGATGTGCGTACATTTGCATAATTTTTAGAAAAGGAGTATGATCAAAAAAGGGTCTAAACAGTCAGCTAGCAGTACTAAAGGGATGAAGAAAATTCTAATATCTCAGCCCAGACCAGAAAGTGATAAATCACCTTATTTTGATCTGGAACGTAAACACAACGTAGAGCTGGTTTTCCAACCTTTTATTGTGCTTGAAGGAATTCCAGCACGTGAATTCCGAAAACAGAAAATAGATATCAATACTTTCTCTGCTATTATTTTTACCAGTAGAAATGCCATTGATCATTTTTTCCGAATGAGTGAAGAAATGAAAATCAGTATTGGCCAGGATACTAAATACTTCTGCATAACGGAGGCTGTGGCGCTTTATTTGCAAAAATTTATTTTATATAGAAAACGTAAAGTTTTTTATGGGGCTGATGGTACCAATAAAAGCATGTTCGATGTAATCAATAAACATCGCGAATCAGAAAACTTTTTGTATGTATGTAGTGAAAACCAGCAAGACAATGAAATTGTTAGTTGGTTAAAAAACAGCAATTGTGCCTTCCAATTGGCGTTCATGTACAGAACGATTAGTAACGATATAACCGGCGTATTTAGTAAACAGGATTTTCATGTTATTTGTTTCTTTACCCCAAGTGGTGTAAAAAGTTTACTCGATAATTTTCCTGACTTCAAACAAAATGGAACGGTGTTCGGCACATTTGGAAGCAATACCGCAAAGGCGGTGGAAGACGCTGGCTTTAAGTTAGACATTAAAGTACCGTCTCCGCAAAAGCCAAGTATGGTAGCTGCATTAGACCAATTCTTAAGTGCAGATAAACCGGCAAAAAAATAATTTATAATTTTTATTGAACAAACCCCTCCAGTGAGGGGTTTTGTAGTTTTACTAACAGCAACTTATTTGTCAATGGCTAATCAACTTCAATACGAAACGAGCCCTTATTTATTGCAACACGCCCATAACCCGGTTCACTGGTATCCTTGGGGTGAAGAAGCGTTGAATTTGGCAAAGCAGGAAAATAAACCCATTTTAGTGAGTATTGGATATGCTGCTTGTCATTGGTGTCATGTAATGGAGCGAGAGAGTTTTGAAGATGAAGCAACTGCCGCCTTCATGAATGCGCATTTTATTAATATAAAAATTGATCGGGAAGAACGACCTGATTTAGATCATATTTATATGGATGCTGTTCAATCTATGACCGGGAGCGGTGGCTGGCCATTAAATGTTTTTTTAACCACTGATCAGCAGCCTTTTTATGGGGGTACTTATTTTCCTCCCAAAAGAATGCACAACCGGCCATCATGGATGGAGATATTGCAGGGCATTCATAAAAATTATGTTGAAAACAAGGAGACTATTTTACAGCAAGCGGAAGGATTAACCAAGCATTTATTAAAAAGCAATGCTTTTGGTATGAATCTTTCATCCGAAAAAGATGCAACAGCGCTTTTTAATGCAGCGCAATTACAAACAATCACCCAAAATATTTTATTGCAAGCAGACACCGAAGACGGTGGATTTGGCAATGCACCTAAGTTTCCGCAAACTTTCAGCATCATTTATTTATTGCGGAACTACCATTTCTTTAAAGAGGAGGCATCATTACATCAGGCATTGCTTAGTTTAAATAAAATGATATGGGGGGGAATTTACGATCAATTGGGAGGAGGATTTGCACGATACAGCACAGATAAGCAATGGCAAGTGCCTCATTTCGAGAAAATGTTGTACGACAATGCCTTACTCATTATGGCTATTTCAGAAGCCTATCAGCTTACCAATAATGAACACTACAAGAGTACTATTCAACAAACCATGCAATTCATTCAGCGGGAAATGACCCATACCAACAATGGTTTTTTTAGCGCAATTGATGCAGACAGTGAAGGGGTAGAGGGAAAATTTTATACCTGGACAAAAGCAGAACTGGATGAATTATTAGGAGACGATGCTGCATTATTTGGTGCATATTATCAGGTAGCAGCAGCCGGTAATTGGCATGAGGGAACGCTTGAAAATCCCCCTACCAATATATTGTGGGCAACACATTATCCTGAACCGGAGGAAAAAGGAATGATTGAAAGGTGTTTAGGGAAATTGATGGAGGCAAGAAATAAAAGAATCAGACCACAGTTAGACGATAAGATTCTCCTTGGGTGGAATGCGCTGATGATTACCGCTTGCTGTAAGGCCTATGCTGCCATTGGGGAAGAGGCATACCTGGATATGGCCATCCGAAATATGGAATTTTTAGAAAATCATTTGCAGGATCATTCTACCGGCAACTGGAATCATACGTTTAAAAATGGACAAGCCAAGATACCTGCTTTTTTAGATGATTATGCTTACCTGATTCAGAGTTACATTCATTTACAGGAGGTAACCGGCAATGGGGCATATTTACTCAAGG
>JBIIAP010000314.1:0-2830 GCA_044239855.1 Sediminibacterium sp.
TACTATTAAAAAAGATTGGTTACTTGTTATTTTAGGTTCTTTTTTAATAGTATTATTCTTCTTTTATCATCATACTGTTGCAAATATCTTGACACTGCTTACATTTATTTTATTCTTTTATTTATTTCATAAAAAGAAGGTATGGAGTTTGATATTTTCTATAACAGCTGTTTTAGTATCTATCTTATTTTTCAATTTTTCTATATTTTTATTTTTATTAGTATTAATTTCCCTTTCACAATTTGTTGATTTTAAGAAAACAGAAAAGTTTAATTCTTCATTTGTACCAATTATTATTTTATTGATAATATTAATACATACAATTTTGTTTTCGCCAAATGTTTTTTTTAAGATAAATCCACAAAATATCTTCAATTCTTCAATAGTAAATAATACATCAACTGTTTTAAACTTCAATACACAAAACAGTTTAACTGTATTTCCATCTAAAGAAGGACGTGCTTTACAATATGTTGAAAATACCTTATTATTACCACATACATTTAGCGAAACAATCGGTACCGGTTTATTTACAATTGGTACTTATTGGAGGCTACTTGCCTGGCCTGATGAACTTTCATTTTATTACGGTTATGCTACTATAAATACCTATAGCTTTTTACACCTAAAAGTTTTAAGTTGTTTGATTCTCTTATTACTATTATTGGGCATAAGTATATATCATTTTAAAAAACATCCATTCATATTTATCGGATTTGGTTGGTTTATTTGTTCCATTTTGTTATTCAGTAATTGGGTTGAATTAGTTGCAGGGATGGTTGGAGAACGTTTAGCGTTTAATGCATCTGCCGGTTTCTGCTTATTTATTGCAGCTTCTATTAACAGCTTTAAACCAATTTTATCTGCTAAAAAATTTAGAATTCTTAATTTTATTTTTGTCTTACTAATCATTTTAGTCTCTATCAGAACTGTAATTCGAAATGCTGATTGGAAAGACCCCTTAACATTGATGAGGAAAGACATTCTTCATTTAAATCAATCGGCTCAGGCGCATAATTTATTGGCGCTAAATTTAATGGAAGTGTCCACCTCTGAAAGTACTGTAGATAGTAGCTTTAAACTTAATTTGCAGTTAGAAGCAATATACCATTTTAAAAGAGCTGCTAAAATTTATCCTTCATTTTTTAACGTATGGTATGATTTAGGACGTGTATACACTTTGCATAACAATTTTTCACTTGCTAAATCTGCTTTTGAAAAAGCTTATGCAATAGATAATAACAGTTTACTTGTTTTAGAAGAATTAGTTAAAACTTGTTTTAATTTAAAATTAATCGATGAACTTGAACTTTATGGAACTACTTATTTAAAAAAAGATGAATTTAATGAAATAGTGCATGAATTACTTGCTTATATAATGTTTATTAATAATAAGTTTGAAAAATCAATTTATTACGCTAAAAATGGGTTAAATTACTATCCAAACAATCGTAATCTTCAGCTTATTTTATCGGATAGTAAAAAATAATAATACATATTGCCAAAACTAATTCCTGCCTCATTTTAGGTAACTATTTTTTATTGTTTATTATAAAAAATAGTTACCTTTGTTTATTGCTTTTAGCTATCTTAAAATTCAATCTAGTAGTGGCTTTGGGTAATAGAACTAACCTATGACAAATCGTTTTAAATTTACTATACCTTATTTATTTTTATTCATTTTCATAGAATTACTTTTTTCTGTAAAATCGTCTTTTGCTCAATGTAATTTTACGAATACAGGTACAGCTGCTGTTGTTTCTTGTTATGCACAAAGTTTATATTTAGGTGATGGTGAATCTAGGAATTTATCAGTAGTATCCGGTCATAAATATATTTTTACTTATTCAAATAACAATCGTAGTAATGGCATGTGTATCAATGGTGCTCAAGTTACAGCAAACCCATTTACATATACAGCATCAAGTACAGCGAACATTTCTATTGGGATCTTTAGAAGTAATGGCAGTTGGTCTGGTTCTTCAGCTGTATTAAATTACAGAAAAGAAAATATTTCTATTTCTCAACACCCATTATCTACCTATAGATCGGTAATTAAAAATTCTTCTCCTGCTCCTTATACGGTAACGGCTTCATCTGAATCTGGTGGTTCAACTATTATTTACCAGTGGTACGTAAATACAACAGCGAGCAATTCAGGTGGAACTGCAATAGGTGGGGCTAATTCCAATAGCTATTCTCCATCTACTTCAGTTGAAGGAACTTCTTATTATTATTGTATTGTTTCACTTGCAAATGGTTGTACTGTAACTAGTAATGTATCAGGAGCATATATTGTTTATTCTGTTGCTGCAAACGCATTAAGTTTTGATGGTTCCAATGATTTTGTAAATTTAGGTAGTTCAATAAATTTCCCCAATACTTCTGCATTTACTATTGAAGCTTGGGTGAATCGGGATGTTGCCAGTGGTGGGATGGTAGTCAGTAAATACAATGGAGCAGTAGTTGGACAATTTCAATTGTCCGTTAATTCTAATGGTACAGTATCTTTTATCAGAGAAGTTAGTCCATGGTCAATCGTTTCTACAATAATTATCCCGGAAGGCAAATGGTCCCATATAGCAGCCACTTATAACGGTTCAACAATGTATTTATACATCAATGGTCAGCTTGCTGGTTCATTGGTGAGCGGTAGTGTAGGTACATCTGCTGCTTCAACATTTGTGTTAATTGGTGCAAGTTACTACAACAGTTCACCAAATAATTTCTTTAAGGGCAAAATTGATGAAGTACGAATATGGAATGTGGCCAGAACCCAATCGGATGTGCAGACAAACATGTATAATGAAATAAGCCCTACAACTTCAGG
>JBIIAP010000315.1:0-2810 GCA_044239855.1 Sediminibacterium sp.
TGCTTAAGAAAACGAATCAAACACCATATAGAAAAATAATTTGGCACTCCTATTATAACTCCGGCAAACAACTGTTTCCATTCAAATCTTCTTTTCTTAGAAATATACTGAGCAAGTAAAATCAATAATCCAATAATAGCTGCAGAAAAGAATCCGCTTATCAGGTAAGCATTACTGTTTTCATTAGTCACGTAATTTATTTGCACATGATTAATTAACGCGTCTAACAATCCGCTTCCTAAAAATAATATTAATGGAATGACGTATGCAATACTGTTAAGTTTATTTTTATTGTGCGCAGCTTGCTGAATATCATTAGCCGGAAAACAGGTTAATACAACGGCAAACAATGCAAGTACCACCCCTACTAATTTCCATCCGGTTACCGTTTCATTGTATAAATAAACAGATAAAACAACCGGAATTATTAAAGACAATTTTGTTGCAACAGAAGCCACTGCTACTCCATTTTTTTGAGCAGTAATTCCGATTAAATTAAAAATGCTGATGAACAATACCCCCATTAAGCAGGCCCATCTAAACCAGTCGGTGTCTACTACTCCTGCATTAATAGGAAATGCGCCATTCACTATTGAGCCGGTAATTACGCAAGTAATATAATTAAATACAATAGCCGGAAATATAGATACATTAAATTTTTCACACGCTTTAAATGCCAGTGTTAAATAACTGGTTAATACAATACTTCCTATTAAATAAATCATATAATTTATGGGTATGCAATCAACTATTTAATCAAGTTATTGCGTTTGGTTTTATATTATTTAATGTTTGATTCGCACTATTTTTATATTCAATAATTTCATCGCTCAGTAATTGTATGCTTTTAGTTGCCTGCGCGTTTTTTAGTAATGGGGCATTCACTGCCTCACCTTCAATAACCAATTCTTTATTCGTGATAACTTTTGCTTCATCCCAAAGTTCGGCATCAATAAAAGATTGTAACCATTGCGCGCCTCCTTCCACTAAAATACTCTGTATGCCTTGATTATAGGTGTCTTCAAGTATTTGTTGCAGTATATTTTTTTGTGGGGAGATTAACTTATAGTTCACCGCACCAACCTGTTCATTTTTCTTAAAGTTATATACCACCAACGGTTTGCCATCAGAAAATAAATGAAGATGTGCAGGCAATCGCAATTGCTTGTCGAGTAATAATCTTAATGGAGATTTTCCAAACCACAAGCGATTATCCAGTACCGGATTGTCTTGTAAAGCGGTATTCGTGCCTATTAAAATTGCAGCCTCATTGCTTCTCCAACAGTGAACCAACCGGTTGGTGACAGGGTTACTTATAAGCAATCGTTCCTGATTTGATGCAGCTATTTTTTCATTTAAGGTTTGTGCCCACTTCAATACAATATAAGGCCTTTGCAATTGATGAAATGTAAAGAATCGTTTATTCAATGCAATACAATCTACTTTCAAAACATCTTCCAATACTTCAACACCTGCTGCTTTAAGTTGTTCTACCCCTTTTCCATTTACTTTACTAAAAGGATCTCTACAACCTATTACTACTTTTCGGATACCTTTTTGAAGAATTAAATTAGTGCAGGGAGGGGTTTTCCCAAAATGTGCACAAGGTTCAAGTGAAACGTACAAAACTGATTGTTCAATATTTATTTGTTCATTTTCAGACACGCTATTTAAACAATTAACTTCTGCGTGTGGCCCGCCATATTGTTGATGATATCCTTCTCCGATGATCCTGTTATTGAATACCAAAACAGCCCCTACCATTGGATTAGGAGCTACAGAGCCATTGCCTTTTGAAGCAAGCTCTAAACATCGATACATGTATTGTTTATGAATATTCATCATACAGAATTGACAAAAATAACCAAATGATGGGTACATTGCAGTATGAATATTCAAAATGCCAAACTATTTATAATCGACGCTTTAAAGGGTGTATATGATGAACGGGAAGCAGGGAATATTGCAGTGCTATTATTAGAGTGGATTACCCAAAAAAACAAGACTACTCAGTTTATAGAAAAAAATACCTTACTAACTTCTGATCAAGAAAATATTTTACATAATACTACCGCCAGGCTTCAAAAAAACGAACCTATTCAATATATTATCGGAGAAGCCTGGTTTATGGGGGTGCCTTTAAAAGTAAACGCTTCTACTTTAATTCCCCGCCCTGAAACTGAAGAATTGGTTGAATGGATTTTGAGTGATTTAAAAAGCATACCCGCTAACCATATACAATTATTAGATATAGGTACCGGCAGTGGATGCATACCCATCAGTCTTAAAAATAAAGCGGATTTTTTGCAGATTCAATCCGTTGACATCAGTGCTGACGCCATTGACCTTGCAAAGGAAAATGCTTTGAAAATGAATACAGACATAGATTTCAAGCACATTGATTTTACAATTGAAAAGCAATGGAGTTCGCTAGCTACTTACCATGTTATAGTTAGTAATCCGCCATATATCAAAGAAAATGAGCGGGGCGATATGCGTAAAAACGTATTAGATTATGAGCCGTCAACTGCGCTTTTTGTGCCGGACAATAACCCGTTAATTTTCTATGAAAAAATTAAACAATTTAGTGCCTCCCATTTACAACCTAATGGCCGCATCTATCTAGAAATTAATGCGCAATTGGGACAAGCAGTTGTAGCATTATTTACATCCGAAAATTGCCAAGTTGATTTGCGAAAGGATATGCAAGGCAGAGACAGAATGGTGAGGGTAATATTTTTGTAGAGCCGCCATGTTGGCGGCTCTACAAAAATATTATCTATACAACCTTACTTCCACTCTTCTGTTCT
>JBIIAP010000316.1:0-2809 GCA_044239855.1 Sediminibacterium sp.
CATATTTCTATGGCTGGTCCTTGGTTGAAATTCCGTGGTCACTTAGATAATATTTCTAACAACATGCTGATTGGTGCGGTGAACTTCTTTAATGAGAAAACTGACAATGTAAAAAATCAGCTTACCAGTGAATATGCAGCTGTACCTGCAACACAACGTGCATATAAAGCTGCTAATATCGGAACAATCGTTGTTGGGGACGAAAACTATGGAGAAGGTAGTTCTCGTGAACATGCTGCCATGGAACCTCGTCATTTAGGTGTTCGTGCGATATTGGTTAAATCTTTTGCCAGAATTCATGAAACTAATCTTAAAAAGCAAGGGATGTTAGCTCTTACTTTTAACGACAAAAATGATTACGACAAAATCCAAGAAGATGATACCATCAGCATAGAAGGATTAACTTCATTCGCTCCAGGTAAACCTTTATCTATCGTATTGCAACATAAAGATGGTGCTACAGATACAATTGTAGTGAACCATACTTACAATGAACAGCAAATCGAATGGTTTAAAGCTGGTGGCGCATTGAATATTATCCGTAAGCAAGTTGCCGGATAATTATTAAATTGATTTTTAAATAGAAAAAAAGTCCTGTTGGCGCTAATTCCATCAGGACTTTTTAATTTATACATTACGGTATTAATACTCAGAAAAATTGAATAAAGCATTACTTACTCTTTACCTGATAATTTTCGGTTCTTATATTATTGCAACAAGGCAACCCGATTATTTTGATGGAGAAAAATATCCGGCAACCATACGTATTAGGAAGGACGCCGGTTCTAACAATAATATTGCAAAGGCTTTTTATAGTATTGGAGCTAATAAATATGAAATAACAGCTGATTATATTTTCTATCATTACAGGGAAGGAGAAAAGATTGAAATAATTGTCGAACTGGAGCATCCTGAAAAAGCTGCTGTATATCGGTTTTGGGGTTACTGGATAACCTGGGAAGAATTACTTTCATCCATTATTATTGCTTTCATATTATTTCAGGTAGCAGTCTCAATTACCAATAACCCAACAAAAGAAGCATTAGCTGAACAATTAGCATATAAAGAAGAGAAGAAAACAAAGTATGTGTAGTTTGTGATTATATATAACCTGAGGTGATCTATTTTTATATGAAGTTCCTGTATGAAATTAAGATATATGATCTGTTTTGGATGATGATATATGTTAAAAATAATCAATATTTTATTGATTTTGATATATTAACTTGTTAGGTAAGGCATTAATAGTAAATTTACTTAAAAGTAAGTCAAACACATTCAATAAAACGGAAAATGTTAGCTGGCAACAAATGATGCTTATTCCAAAAGTTGTATGATTACCTTGTTTTAAAAAAAATATTGCAACTAACTTTTTAATAATCTAAAGATGGAAACAGTTTTAGTACAGATAAATAATAACAAGGCTTACAAGCTTTTAGAAGACTTGGAAGACTTGCAAATTATTAAAGTCATAAAAAAAAGTATTCAACCACAACAAAGACTTTCAGAAAAGTATGCTGGTAAGTTGCCTTCTGATGTTGCTGATGAACTTCAAAATTATGTTACTGAAAGTCGTAATGAATGGAACAACAGTATTTAATTGACACGAATTCCGTGATTGATTATCTTGGGAATAAAATCCCTATTTCTGGCATGGATTTTATGAATAGTGTAATTGACGCTGTTCCTAATTTATCAGTTGTTACTAAAATTGAATTACTCGGTTTTAACGCACCCGAACCACACTACAATACATTTGTTAGTTTTATCAATGATGCTACAGTATTCGATTTGACCAATGCAGTAGTAGATGTAAGTATTGAAATCCGAAAAAAATACAAAACTAAATTACCTGATGCCATTATTGCAGCTGCAGCTCTTGTATATGATTTGGTTTTAATATCCCGCAACATCGATGATTTTAAAAATATCTCCGAATTAAAAGTTATAGACGCCCATACTCAATAATATTTTTATCCATATCCAACTTGCTCAGTTTGTTGGATGCTATTTTGCTTTCTTCATAATTAACAGTTTAAATTAATCAAAATGAACAAAGTGTTTGAAAATAAAAATAGATGTATGTAAAACTAACTAACCAACTTGCAATGTATCAGTAAATTACTATCCTTTCATATTAAATGAACAATACAATAACCCAATGCAAAAATTAAATAAACTGTTTTTATTAAAGATTTTGAATATACTGTTGTTCATTATTACCTTATATGTAAACTACTTATCTGTAGTGTATAAAATAGGCGGTAAATCTATTCGTGAGTTGTCCGATAAGTATGATAACCTTTTTACGCCTTCTCCTGGAACCTTTGCTATTTGGAGTCTTATTTATTTATTAATAATGGTATTTCTTGTGGTACAATTTTTTGAAAAAAATGCAAATCAATTGGTTGTTCGCAATGCTTATTTTGCCATAAGTTGTTTACTCAACTGCGCCTGGATTATTTGTTGGCAGTTTGAATATTTAAACCTTTCATTAGTAGTAATGCTAGGTTTATTAACTACTCTTGCCATCATCAATAAGCAAATTAAAGAGGGTAGAAGCGCCATTTTGAAAATTGTATTTGGTGTTTATCTTGGCTGGATTTGTATTGCTACCGTTGCCAATGCAACTGCCTTGTTGGTATCTATGAATCTTGCTATTCATATACAAACGCAAGAAGTCATTACCATAGTAATGATGATACTCAGCGCAATAATTGTTATTGGAGTGATGTATAAGTTAGCAAATACATATTTGTCTATTGCCGTGAGTTGGGCTTTTTACGGTATTTATTTGAAAAGAGTTACT
>JBIIAP010000317.1:0-2804 GCA_044239855.1 Sediminibacterium sp.
TATGTGTAATTTAAATGGGATATTATACAGGTCGCTCCTACGGAGCTTATTAGAGATGTTATTTTTTTGGTTGCTACAAACAGGTTGCCCCGATGGGGCTACTAATGATTCATGCAACAAAGCCATTGACAATTGTTAATTGATAATGGGTAATGGGTAATTATAGTGATAGATCGAGGACTGTTTGTGGCGCTACTAAATGAATGGTTTGTAATCCGGCCTGCCTTGCCCCCTCAATATTTTTAATGGTATCATCAATGAAAAGCGTTTCTGCAGCTACTAAGTTTTGTTCTTGTATAATTTTTTGATACGATGCTACATATGGTTTCCTTAACCCCAATGTTTGAGAGTAATAGGCTTTAATAAAGTAACTGTTAAAGTCTTTATCGGGATACGCTGCACTAAAATCCTCCATAAACTGATCGTAATGTATTTGATTGGTATTGGAGAACAAATAAATATTATATTGTTCTTTAATGTTATCTAACCAATGAATGCGTTCTTCCGGAAAATCGAGCAATAGTGCATTCCAGGCACTTTTTATTTGCGCATTAGAAAGATTAGTGCCGCTTTCTTTTCTGAATATATTATAAAAATCATCCGGAGTAAGTTTGCCTGTTTCCAACAATTCGAATAATTCATTAGAATGATGCTGACTGAACATGCTGGTAAAATCGGGAATTCCTAATTCTTTAAATGCCTGTTCGGTAAGTTGATAATTAATATTCAGAAAAATACCTCCTAAATCGAAAATGATGTTTTTTACAGGTTGCATGTAATGGCTATTCTGGCGTGAAATTAATGGTCGGTTGTTGGAGAATTATTAATGGTTGGCCGGTGTTGATTCTATGGGTAATAATTTAAAGTAAGTGGCTTTAAAACGATTATTCACTACTTTTCCCTGGACAGTGGCTTTTCGGATGGCATTACAAAATCCTTCAGCAGCATGTGCATCGCCATGGTCATCTATTTTAGTGCCATCAACAAAATAGGCTTTGCCGTTTATTCGAACGGCCAGGTCACAGGATTGGCCCTTTAATCCAAATTTACACTGCCCGCAAGAAGCCTCGGCAGTAATTATTTTTTTATTTGGATTTGGTTGGAGTTCCTGCGCAGCAGCAACCTGTATGGTTAAACAAGTAAATAAAAAGTAGATGATATACTTCATGTGTTTACATTTAAAAACTGAAAGATACAGAAATAAGCAAACATAAGACGCTGAGTTATTATAACAGCCTGAATATATTAATTAACTTGCGCCTTCAATGGTAGCTATATTAAACTGCAAGACTTACTCTTCAAAAGAAGTGAAAATAAATGCGAATTATGTGTTTCAACAGCACAGATTGAAGGGCAAGTAATTGTGATATGAACCAAGTATGTGAGGAAGCAGGGATAGACAGGATTGGCCGCAGGTACCATTGATTATTTAATCACTGGATTGTTATTAAGTTAATTAACAATGCAGCGAGATTTATTAAACTAAACCTCGCTGCATTGTTTTATACAGCTATTTTATCTCCTACTCCTACCAGAAAATAGTATATAAAGCAGTAATGATTCCGAGTATTAACACAACGCCGGCTAAAAATGCGGGATTCATTTTAAACATAGACCCATCTACTTCTAATCCATTACTTTTTTTGCCGCGTTTTTCATCTAACCAACTAATAATTACCATTCCTATTACGCTGATTAAAAACACAAAGCCCATTCTATCTAAAAATGGTATTTCATAAATGCCTTTCTCATTTGCTTTAGCAAAACCAGAAGATGCTAAGAACGATAAATTAACTATGCCTGGTAGAAATTTAAAAATTATCGACAATACAAAACCACCGATTGTAGCAAATAGTGCGGCGTTTGAAGACGTTTTTTTCCAGAAGAAACCCATAATAAACATCGCAAATATTCCCGGCGAAACAAACCCTGTGTACTCTTGTATGTACTGGAATCCGCCTTTTTTATCGATACCCATTAAAGGTGCAATAATAACGGCCAATATCATAGCTACCACAACGGTAATCTTTCCAATTTTTACTTGTTTTTCTTCGGTTGCGTCCGGTTGAATTTTCTTTTTGAAAATATCTAAGGTAAAAATGGTGGCAATACTATTTGCTTTGCCGGCCAATGAAGCAACGATGGCCGCTGTTAAGGCTGCAAATGCCAATCCTTTTAAACCAACAGGCAATAAGTTGAGCAATACCGGATAAGCACGATCGGGGTTTAGTTCTCCATTTTGTAACATTTCTGTTTGGAAACTTCCATCTTTATACAATACATACGCTGCAATACCCGGAAGCACTACAATTACCGGCATCAGTAATTTTAAGAATGCGGCAAATAAAATTCCACTGCGTGCTGTTTTTAAATCGGCGCCTAATGCACGTTGGGTAATATATTGATTACATCCCCAATAGTTTAGGTTCACAATCCACATACCTCCTATTAAAACAGTTAAACCCGGTAAGTCCATATAACTTGCATTGTCCTCATGCAATATCATGTGAAAATGGGTGTTGGCCTTTTCAGTTAATAAAGTAAAGCCTTTGATCACCCCGGTATTTCCATAAAATTCAGCAACCATATTCAATGCTAAATAGGTAGTAACCAATCCGCCTAATACCAAGAAAAATACTTGCAGCACATCGGTATAGCCAATTACTTTCATTCCACCCAGTGTGATGAAAATGGCAAATATGGCCAATCCGTACATACAAACGGTAATGCTGATTCCTGAAATACTATTGATAGCCAATGCACCTAAATAGAGTATAGAAGTAAGATTCACTAAAACATATAAC
>JBIIAP010000318.1:0-2795 GCA_044239855.1 Sediminibacterium sp.
TGAGCAAAAAACTCCCCTCCTTTAATAATGCAAGAATATTTCCGGTAGAAGAGCAAACCATTTCAGTTGGATTAGGATCCAGAGGCTCCTTGCCTGTTCAATTTATTTTACAGAATCTTGATTTCGAAAAAATTAAAGCAGCCATACCTAAATTTTTAGAAGAGGCCCGAAAAGACAAAACCTTTCAAAATGTAGATGTAAACCTGAAATTTAATAAACCAGAACTACAGTTAACCATTGATCGGATTAAAGCCAAAGACTTAGGCCTTTCTATGTTAGATGTAGGTGAAGTAGTGTCGAGTGCGTTTAGCGGCCGTAGACTAGCTTATTTCATTATGAATGGCAAACAATACCAGGTCATCTCACAGGTAGAATACGCCGACAGACAACAACCGGCTGATATTGAAAAATTATATGTTCGGAACAATAGAGGAGAGCGCATTCCTTTAAGCGCTGTAGTTAAATTGCAGGAAAGTTCTAATCCGCCCACTTTGTACCATTACAATCGATTTAAAGCGGCAACAATTTCTGCATCATTGGCCGAGGGTAAAACCATTGGCGATGGAGTGAAAGCCATGGAAGCAATCTCTAAAAGAATTTTAGATGAAAGTTTTAAAAGTGACTTAAGCGGACCTTCCAGAGATTATGCAGAAAGTTCTTCCAATACCAATTTTGCGTTTATACTGGCATTGGTTTTAATTTATTTGGTATTGGCTGCGCAGTTCGAAAGCTTTAAAGACCCATTCACTATAATGCTTACCGTGCCATTGGCCATAGCAGGCGCGTTGTTATGTTTATGGATATTTGATCAAACGATTAACATATTCTCCCAAATTGGTATGATTATGTTGATAGGCCTGGTAACTAAAAACGGGATATTAATTGTAGAATTTGCCAATCAAAAAAGAGCAATAGGCCTGTCTAAAAGAGACGCAGTTTTAGAAGCATCTGCACAGCGTTTGCGCCCCATATTAATGACCAGTTTGGCAACGGCTTTAGGTGCATTGCCCATTGCGTTAAGTTTAGGCGCTGCATCTACCAGTAGGATGCCATTGGGTATTGTAGTAGTTGGTGGGATTATGTTTTCTTTATTGCTTACCTTATTGGTGATACCTGCAGTGTATACCTATATTTCGGGTAAACATGCACCCGAAAAGATGAATATTACCGAGTAACTTTATAAAAAAATGTGATGGCTCATTCAATTGCAGATATACGAAGAGATTACAGCTTACAATCATTAGATGAAGCAACTGCTTCTGACAATGCTTTTGAACAATTTAATCAATGGTGGGGAGAAGCAATAGAGGCGCAAATAGATGAAGTAAATGCCATGACATTAGCCACAGTAAATGCTTCCGGTAAGCCCTGCGCCCGAATTGTATTGTTAAAAGGCTATACCGAAGCAGGCTTTGTTTTTTATACCAATTACAACAGTGCAAAAGGAACTGAAATTGCGGGCAATAATCACGTTACTTTATTGTTTTTTTGGAAAGAGTTAGAGCGACAAGTAAGAATAGAAGGGATTGCACAAAAAGTATCCGTTACAGCAAGCGATGCATATTTTTATTCACGCCCGGCCGGAAGTAGAATAGGTGCCTGGGTTTCCCCACAAAGTGCTGTTATACGCGATCGTACATTTTTAGAAGATAATTTCAATCAAATACGCGCACAATTTCCTGACGATGAAAAAGTACCTCGTCCCGATCATTGGGGAGGCTATATTATAAAGCCGGAAAGCATAGAATTTTGGCAGGGCAGAAGCAGTCGCTTACACGATCGTTTGAAGTACACTGCAACTGATAATGGTAATTGGAAGAGAGAAAGATTGGCGCCATAATTTTAAAGGAGCTTTTCTATAGCTTGAATCCTGTCTTCATAGTAACTGGCTAATATCGGTATATGTAAAATCGATTGAATCTTTTGTTGGGTATCCAATGTAATATTTTCTTGTCCCTTAACAAGTTTATTGATATGTTGTGGACTCACGCCCATTTTGATTGCAAAATCTTTTTGTGACCAACCCAGTTCATCTAATCTTTTTAATACTTTACAACGGATTTTTGTTTTGGTTTATTGATTGTCTGTTTTCCTTACAGTTAAGCTAATTGCAAGAATAGTTTTGCATTTATACTTTACTGTTTATGCGCTGCTTCTTTGTATATCCCAATCTTATCAGCGCCGTAGGTGCGACCTGTTTGTAGCAAGATCATTTTATCATTTATTGTTTTTAGCGCCGTAGGTGCGACCTGTTTTTGACATGATTATTTCATTAATGAAATGTATTTTATTTTGAAAAAATCAATCATGCAATGCAATTAAAATATGAATATATGATTAATGGGATAATATACAGGTCGCTCCTACGGAGCTTTTTAGAGATGGTATTTTTCGGAGTGCTATAAACAGGTTGCCCCGATGGGGCTGCTTATCAAGCATGATTATTTAATCAATGATGTTATGAAAATATCAATTATACAACGCAATTTCATTCCCCAGCATCCATACAAAAAACCACTTTCAAAATGAAAGTGGTTAGTTAAAAACCGATTTCCCCCCTTGAAAAAATTTATTCAGCATATGCTTTACCAATAAACGCTGAATGTAGATGAATTTAATCTGTCGTTATTATTTAAAATATGTCGTAAAAAATACCTTATACGACATATTTTAAATAATTTTGTTGCATAAAATGTCGTAAATGGCTACTAAATCGATCATTGCCAATCAGGCAGCAACAATTTTATCCGTATTAAAGCAGTTTCCGGAGGGAGCTTCCTTAGAACAAATACAGG
>JBIIAP010000319.1:0-2790 GCA_044239855.1 Sediminibacterium sp.
CATATACATTCCTTCCGCTGGCCATGACGCAGGTATATCTATGGGTGCCGCTCAATATGTATATCATCAAATTTTAAGTCAATCCAGAGTCCCAGCAATTTATTCAGCTTGTACAGGATCACATTTCACCAATGATTATATAATTAGCTTGTTGAATGAAAAAAACATTCCTTTTAAACAATTAGAAGATGAAGCATTGTTTGAATATGTAGCGGATAAAATAGTTAATGCAGGAGTAGTAGGTTGGTTCAATGGAAGAGCAGAATTTGGCCCTCGTGCTTTGGGTGCAAGATCCATTCTAGCTAATCCAGGAAGAGCTGATGCAAAAGATTTAATAAATAGTAAAATAAAGCGCAGAGAAAGTTTTAGACCCTTTGCACCAAGTATTTTAAAAGAATATGTAGGCGATTATTTTGAATCTACAGATTTGGCCCCTTTTATGGAACGTGTGTATCCAATAAAGGAAGATAAGCGAGCTTCAATCCCAGCTGTAACTCACGCTGATGGATCCGGTAGATTACAAACAGTTGATAAAATAATTTCTCCAAGATATTATCAATTAATAGATGCTTTTAGAAGAAGATCTGGGATTCCTATTTTGCTCAATACTTCTTTTAATGAAAATGAACCAATTGTAAATAAACCGGAAGAAGCCTTGGACTGCTTCTTAAGAACTGACATGGATATGTTAGTGATGGAAAATATAATAGTTGAAAGATAAAAATCCAAAATGAATACGAATAGTTTAGGGTATATTAGGAATTTTGATGGACTAAGAGCAATAGCAGTATTATTTGTTTTATTGATTCATGGATCATATGGTTTTTTTAAAGGTGGCTGGATAGGTGTAGATTTGTTTTTTGTTTTAAGTGGTTTTTTAATTACCACTTTATTAAAAAATGATTATTTAAATAATAAAAGAATTTCGATTCTTAAATTTTATATTCGTCGTTTTCTGAGGCTTTTGCCAGCACTGATCTTGTGTATTGTTTTGGCATACATGTTAAATATGTTTTCTGTTGCTCCAAAATTAAACCATAATGGATTTTCTTCTTTAGCTGCTTTATTTTACTTTAATAATGTAATAGATATTAAAGTGTCGGGAAATTTGTCACATCTTTGGTCGCTGTCAGTGGAAGAGCATTTTTATTTATTTTGGCCTTTATTTTTATCTTACTTTTTTTTACGAGTTTCTATAAAATCCCAAAACTGGTTTATATTTTCAATTATTATAGCAATAACGATTATTAAAATAGTTTGTTTGCGAAATAATTTTGTGTTTCAAAAAGGCATTTTTGTAATAGATACGCACAGGTTTACCTTGTTTAGAATCGATAGTTTATTAATTGGCGCTTTAGTTGCAATGATGTCCACTAAATTCAACAATACACTAAAAGTATATAACAAAACTGCCTATGATGCTATTCTGGTAGTTCTGGGTGGGGTATTTACTTTCTTACTTTTTAAACTAAGTATTGATAATATATTTTATAAAAATGGAGGCTTTTTTTTAATTAATATACTTTGTGCTTTGCTGATTTTTATATCTGCTAAAATTCCCGATCATTTCATATTGTCTAATAAGTTGCTTTGTTGGATAGGTACTCGTTCTTATGGTATTTATATATACCATTTTCCGATTTTTATGTTTTTTGAGGACATTAGAATAGCCAGTAGTGTTTTCAATTTTTTATTAATTACCTTTCTTCGTGTTGTGACAACTTTGTTAATTGCTGGAATATCCTATAGTTATGTGGAGAAACCTTTCTTGAATCTAAAATCAAGGTTTTCAGTAAGATAGGAATCACCATTTATTTTAAGTTTTGCATGTATAAATGTTTTTAATTCGAACTACAATAATTATTCTTCTATTTTGAAAGTTTCCATAATCACAGCATGCTTTAATAGTGCCGAAACAATTGCTTACACTATAGCGTCTGTTAAAGGTCAAGATTATTTCAACATTGAACACCTTATTATTGATGGCAATTCTATGGATGCTACAGTAGACATTATCAAACAAAATGCTCCAAATTGTATCATTCATTCGGAAAGCGATAATGGTATTTATGATGCTATGAATAAAGGAATCATCTTATCAACAGGTGATATAGTGGGTATTTTAAATTCGGATGATTTTTATGCCAATTCCTCCATTATAAGTAAAGTAGTTGAACTATTTGAGCAAGAGAACTGTGATGCTGTTTATGGAGATTTGGTTTATGTGGATGCTAATGATACCAATCGTGTTACCCGGAAATGGATTTCAGGAAAATTTTCTAAACAAAATTTTTTATATGGTTGGATGCCACCCCATCCTACATTTTTTGTTAAAAAAGAGGTATATCTCAAATACGGACTATTTAATTTAAATGTCTACACTGCAGCTGATTATGAGCTGATGCTTCGCCTCTTATTTAAATTTAATATTAAAGTTGCATATTTGCAGGAAATTTTAGTGAAAATGAGAGCCGGTGGAGCGAGTAATATATCACTGAAAAACCGTTTTTTAGCCAACAAGGGCGATCGATTGGCTTGGAAAATAAATAATTTGAAGCCTTTTTGGTTTACCCTGTTTTTTAAACCATTGAGAAAAATAGTTCAATTTATATATAAATAAACATCTTAAATTAATATTTATGAAAAAGGCCTTAATTACGGGCATTACCGGTCAGGATGGTGCTTATCTTACCGAATTGTTATTGAAAAAAGGCTATGAAGTGCATGGCATCAAAAGAAGAAGCTCCTTATTTAATACACAACGAATAGATCATTTATATGAAGATCCTC
>JBIIAP010000095.1:0-9318 GCA_044239855.1 Sediminibacterium sp.
ATTGACATTTCAGATTTGCCAATCATAGATCCACGTAGCGACGAAATGGAAGCTAAAAGGGAATTTTATGGGGAACTATTCTTCAATAAGCGCCGTCGTAAAGGATTTAATCAATACGAGAGCTTAAAAATCATGAAAGACCGCAACCATTTTGGTTGTATGATGGTGGAAACAGGCGATGCAGATGCCATGTTATCCGGACTAACAAAAAATTATGCGGAAGCCATCAGACCAGCATTGCAAATCATTGGTACAGATGAAGGAGTCAAAAAAATAGCTGGGATGTATTTATTACTGACCAAAAAAGGGCCTATTTTCTTAGCAGATACAACCGTTAACTTTAATCCAACTGCGGAAGAATTAGCAGATATTACGATGATGGTGGCTAAGGAAGTGCGCAATTTTAATTTAGTTCCGAGAATTGCTATGTTGAGTTACAGCAATTTCGGAAGCAGTGATTCTCCGGAAGCAAAGCTTGTGGCAGAAGCAACAAGAATATTAAAACAAAGAAATCCATCTTTAATAGTAGATGGTGAAATGCAGGGTAGTCTGGCTTTTAATAAAGAAATTTTAAAAGACAATTATCCATTTAGTGAATTGGTAGATGAAGATGTAAATGTGTTGATGTTCCCCAATTTAACTTCCGGAAATGTTACGTACAATCTGTTAAAGGAGATTGGAGGAGCGGATGCAATTGGGCCGATTTTGCTTGGATTAAAAAAACCGGTGCATGTATTGCAATTAGGTAGTACTGTTCGGAATATTATTAATATGGCGATGGTGGCTGTAGTAGATGCGCAGCTAAAATGTAGAATTGACACCAAAGAAGAAGTGCAACGAAGTAAATGGTGGAAAAGAAGAAAATAAATTTCTGGTAACTGCTTTTAAATTTTAATAAAATACATGTCTAGTTTTCTTACACATTTTGGATCTTATTTATTGATGTTGAAAGGGATGTTCACTAAACCCGAAAATTGGCGCATGTATTGGAAAGAGTTCATGCATCAATGTGTGGAAATAGGTATTGGCGCACTGCCAATTGTAGTGATTATATCCTTGTTTTTAGGTGCGGTAACTACCGTTCAAACCGCATATCAGTTGGTAAGTCCATTAGTACCTCAAACAACTATTGCTCAAATTGTAAGAGACAGTATGATTTTAGAATTGTCTCCCACTGTATTAAGCATTGTATTAGCAGGGGTAGTGGGAAGCAAAATTGCCAGTGAGTTGGGTAATATGCGCATCAGCGAACAAATAGATGCGTTAGAAATCATGGGCATCAATACAAAAAGCTACCTGGTATTGCCTAAAATCTTAGCCGCATTTGTAGTGATTCCTTGTTTAATAGTAATATCTGCAGTACTGGGAATTTGGGGTGGAAGAACAGCAGGCGAAATGGCCGGAATTTTAGCAACAGATGTATTTGACATTGGACTTAGACAAAACCTCAATGTGTATAATATTAATTTTGCTTTGTATAAAGCATATACATTCTCCTTTATCATCAGCAGTATCTCTGCTTATTTTGGATATAATGTAACCGGAGGAGCACTCGAAATAGGAAGAGCCAGTACTAGAGCAGTTGTTGTTAGTTGTATACTTATTTTATTAGCCGATTATTTATTAGCAGCATTATTATTGTAAGTGATTTTTTGTTATCTTTAAAGTGATGGCTTATTTAATCACTATGAAGTTGTAACAATGAACCCAAACTTTGCTCATTTTCAAAAAAGTATTACCAACCCAGTTCGTTTTGCTCTATTTAAATTAGTTAAATTACCCGCGGCATTTGTCGCCGGATTGCGCATAAAAAAATTCACAACAGAAGAAACCATAATTCTGGTTAAACATAAATGGATCAATCAAAATCCATTTCATTCCATGTATTTTGCTGTACAGGCAATGGCAGCAGAAATGAGTACCGGATTATTTGCAGTGGCGCAAACCTATAAGCGGCACTTACGTGTAAGTACGTTAGTGGTAAACATAGAAGGTAAATTTTTAAAAAAAGCCACCGGTACAATTTTATTCACCTGTAACGATGGAGCGTTGATTGATGAAACAGTTGAACAATGTTTATTAGATGGTGAACCAAGATCCATACAATGTAAGTCGGTTGGCAGGAATGAGCAGGGAGAGGTAGTTGCTGAATTTTTAGTTACCTGGAGTTTTAAAGCGAAATTAAAATGAATATAACTTTTCATGGTGCAGCCCAAACAGTAACCGGATCTAAACATTTATTGTCACTTAAGAACGGCAAAAAAATATTATTGGATTGTGGGTTATTTCAAGGGATGGGTAAAGAAACATTGATGATGAATGAATCATTTGGTTTTGAACCTGCTTCCATCGATTATTTAATTTTATCTCACGCGCATATAGATCACTCAGGATTAATTCCTAAGTTATATAAAAATGGATTTAGAGGTAAGATTTTTGGTACTCCTGCAACAAAAGAATTGAGTGCAATTTTATTGGAAGATTCAGCCGCTATACAAAGAGACGATACCCGTTTTATTAATAAACGCCGAGCCAAACAAGGGTTACCTCCTTATGAAGCTTTATATGATTTACAAGATACAGCTGAAGCTATAAATTTATTTGAAACCATTTCCTATGCAGAATGGAAGGAAATAGAGCCGGGTGTAGAACTTAAGTTCACCGATGCTGGTCATATTATTGGAAGTGCAGCTGTTCATCTGCGAATTAAAGAAGATGGGAAAGTCTCTCGAATTACTTTTAGTGGAGATGTAGGACGTTATAACGATGCCATTCTTAGCTCACCGGCAACTTTTGATCAGGCAGATTACATTATATTAGAAAGCACATACGGGAATAAACTTCATAGTGAAGTATTTGGTACTATAGATGCCATGGAAAAATGGATCAGACATACCTGCCTCGAAAAGAAAGGTAAACTCATCATTCCTGCATTTAGTGTTGGACGAACACAAGAACTGCTTTATGTTTTAAATCAATTGTCTCTGGAAAACAGACTGCCTGCAGTACCTTATTATGTAGATAGCCCTTTAAGTAGAGAAGCTACCGCAGTGCTTAAAAACTATCCGTCTTATTTTAATAAACGAATTAAAAAAGTAATGGAGGCAGATGAAGATCCATTTGATTTTCCCGGATTAAATTTTATTAAAACAGTAGAGGAAAGCAAACTTATAAATGAACTTGCACAACCTTGTGTAATTATCTCTGCAAGTGGAATGGCAGATGCAGGTAGAGTAAAGCACCATATCATGAATAATATTGGTGATAAAAAAAATACGGTTTTGTTGGTGGGTTATTGTGAACCAAGATCTCTAGGCGGACGATTAATGAATGGCGAGAAAGAAGTTAAAATATTTGGAGAATGGTACCAGGTTGAAGTTGAAGTGGGCGAAATGCGCAGCATGAGTGCTCATGGCGATTATGAAGACCTATGTCAATTTTTGGCTTGTCAAAATCCGGAGCTCGTAAAGACTTTATTTTTGGTACATGGTGAGTATGAGGTACAACAAGACTTTGCGGCAAGGTTGAGTAAGAAATATTTTAAGCAAATTGAAATTCCTGCAATGCACCAAATGTTTCCATTACCTTAAATCTGTAATGCTAAAATTTGATTTTTCGTTAAATTAATAATCACCTATGAAGCAGTTCTTTTTATTTTTTCTGTTGTTGAATACTACGCTTAGTGCTTTAATTGCACAAAAAAATCAACAAACATTGCCTGTATGGAATGATAATAAAGCAGCGGGTACTGTTAAAGATTGGTTGGTTTATCCTACTTCAGTAAATGCAACTGTGTATCAATCGGCGGATCAAAAAGATATTATACTTTATAATGGTCTGGTGAAAAGAGCATTTAGAATAACGCCCAATGTTGCCTGCTATGATTATGTTAATTTAAGTAGCGGTCAGCAATTGCTTAGAGCCGTTGAACCGGAGGCATTAATAACCATTGATCATAAGCCATACAACATAGGTGGACTAAAAGGTCAACAGGAAAAAGCCTATCTATTAACCAATTGGTTAGATCGGTTTAAAAAAGATGCAAATGATTTTAATTTCATTTCATATGAAGTAAGTGAATTAAAGCCATTCATTAATGCTAAAATAGATGGTTGGGCAATGAATAAAAAACAACCAACCGGAAAAGTACTTACATTTTTATTTGAGCATGCTGATCAACAATTGAAAGGAATTCAAGTTAAAGTGCATTATGAGTTGTACGATGGAATTCCATTAATAGTGAAATGGGTTTCGATTGAAAATAAAAGCAATCATGTGGTGGTGTTGAATAAAATCATCAATGAAGTACTCGCAGTGGTAGAAGAGGAGAGTGCAGTAGTAGGATCTCCTGCTCAAATGGAAAAACAGCATGGTTTATATGTTGAAACAAACTATGCATATAATAATGCGATGAAGTATGATTTAAGTGATCAAACAAAACATTGGGAAATTGATAGTACCTATACCTCTCAGGTAAATTATAATTATCAAACCCCTTGTGTATTAAAAATTTATCCGGTTAATTTCAAAGGATTGGATTTACTGCCTAATCAAAATTTTAAATCTGTTCGTTCTTATGAGTTGTTAATGGACAGTTATGACAGAGAGCGAAGAGGCTTAGCAATCCGTAGGATGTACACAACTGTTGCACCATGGACTACCAGAAATCCTATTTTCATGCACTTGGTAAGTCAAAATGATGATCAGGTTATTACGGCCATTGATCAATGCGCTGCTACAGGATATGAAGCCCTTATACTTAGTTTTGGAAGCCATTGTAACATGGAAGACTCTTCACAGGCTAATGTAATCAAATGGAAAAAATTGTCTGATTACGCCCATTCAAAAAATATAAAAATTGGGGGTTATTCATTATTTAGTTCAAGAAGAATAAGTGATGAAGATGATGTGATTGATCCGGTAACGGGCAAACCGGATGCAGGGGCATTTTTTGGAAATGCGCCTTGTATGGGAAGTAAATGGGGTTTAACATATATCAATAAACTGAAGCACTTTATCAGCAATACGGGGTTTGATATTTTTGAAAATGATGGCCCCTATCCCGGTGATGTTTGTGCTTCTACTAAGCATCCCGGACATAAAAATTTAGATGATTCACAATGGGAACAAATGAAATTGCAAAAAGGCTTGTACCATTGGTTAAATGAGCAGGGCGTTTATGTAAACGCTCCGGACTGGTATTTTTTGGATGGCACCAATAAAATTGCAATCGGCTATAGAGAAGTGAATTTTTCCTTGTCAAGAGATCAGCAAAAAATATTAAACCGCCAGAATATATATGATGGTTTGTGGGAAAAGACGCCTACTATGAGTTGGGGATTTGTACCACTAACCCGATATCAGGGTGGAACTGAAGATGCTGTACTAGAACCATTGTCGGAGCATTTGGATGATTATCGTCAATTGATGTTTCAGTATTATGGCGCAGGCGTACAAGCTTGCTACAGAGGCCCAAGACTGTATGATACCGACCAAACAAAATCAGTAGTAATTGAAACCATTAATTGGTATAAAAAATATAGAGATATACTCAATTCAGATATTATTCATTTGAGAAGAGCCGACGGGCGGGATTGGGATGGCATTATGCATGTAAATCCTCAATTAACCACTAAAGGGTTCATACTATTGTACAATCCACTTAAAGAGCACATTACCCGAACAATAAAAATTCCATTGTATTATTCCGGTATTTTAAATAGTGCTTTGATTAGTGAAAATGGTGTAAATCCTAAAAAGTTAACCTTAACCCCACAAAATGAGGTGAATTTAACTGTTACGCTAAAACCTGATAGTTATACTTGGTTTACCGTGAACGATATGTTAAAATGACCCTGACTTCGATTAGTCAATTTTCAATATATATTAATTAACAATATATTTTGCATTAAAATATATTGTTAATTAATTCGTTTCTAATTGGTTATTTGCAATCAGTTGTATCACAAAACACACATAAAACACTTTTGTTTTATGAATTAAACTAATATGTATCGGAAAAAAGCTTTCTGATACATATATAATTATTACAATTTAACTAATAAATTGTAATTTTACCGTTAAAATCAAAGACCAAAACTAGCTTATAAACGGTTTATAATTTGATTTTACTTTTGAGAAGTAGATAAAGTCCAATCCATGAAGAGCAATGCCCTCAGGCCCTTTTATTATCTTATTGCCTTAAGTTTGTTCTGCCTATCAGTAACAGGTGCGCAAGCTCAAAACTTAACTATTTCAACTTCAGGTAATACAGGTGCTTTCGGAACTGGCTGGTCACTTACAGGAACAACTTTAACCGTAACCGGAACTGCAAATGTACATCCGGATGTAATTACTGCTGCTCTTGCAGCCGGAGATTTAAAGATTGAGAATACTACACTCAATGGAGATATAAATATAAATAACAACATTATTACTCCTGTTCTCAATGCAGTTAGGACAATTACATTCAACGCAAATGGAAGCATCCATTTAGCCACAAATGCAACTATTGATGCTACACAAAATAGTAATACCAATCCATTAAATATTGTTTTTTGGTCTGACTTTGATGGTGATGTTAATGGAGGTAATGTAGTTGTCAATGCAAATTCATCTATTAAAACAAACGGCGGGGGTATTTGGTTGGGCGGTGGTGCAGGTTCAGTAACATGGGTGCCTTTCGCAGGAGCTAGTCCTATTACTACCGGAGATAGTTATGCAAGTGCTGGTATTTCTACGACACATTCGTCCGGAGTTGAATTATATTCCAACACCATCATACAAACCGGAGGTGGTAATTTTTATGCAAAAGGAATGAGTAGTAAAAGTGCTAATTCTGCGGATGGTGTGTTTGGTATATACATAGATGGAGCTAATATTAATTCTGGTACAGGTAATATTGAATTATACGGTAATGCAACGGGTTCAACTACCACAACTGTGGCAAATACATTTGGTTTAATTATTCAATCAAATGCGGTATTAAGTTCTGCTGCAGGAAATATCACAATCGAAGGAACTTTGGAGCGTTCCGCAAACTTTAATTATGGCGCCGCAACCTGGATTGGACATAAAAACAATGTTGCTACAGCAAGCTCTTCCGGAAATGTAACTATTACCAGTACAACAGGAAATATATCTATCAAAGGCACCGGCAATGATTATGCTGGTGGAGGCACAGATTATAGGCATGGATTGGCAATAGTAAATAGTTATTCCGGAGAACATATATTAATTAGCAGCATAAGTGGTAATATCACATTAAATGGATCGGCCTCATTTGCAACGAACAGTTCAGACTGCTCCGGACTTCAATTACACACAGCGGTAAGTGGCTCTACTGTTAAAGTCATTTCTCAATCAGGTACAATAAGTTTAAAAGGAAGTAATACACAAGAAGGCGTTACAGGTGCAAATGCAATAAGCTTTGCCGGATTGGATGCAAACAGCATCAGCATTGGTGATGATGGAACGCAAACCTCTACCGGCAATATTTTAATTGAAGCAAATTCAATTAAACAGCAGGTTACTGTTGGTCAAGCTGCTGGTTCTCTGGCTGCTCAAACTAAGGGTACATTCGCTATCCAGCCAAAAGATGCTTCTTTTACTCAACTTAGGTTAGGAGATTCGGGTAATTTGACATTGGATAATTTTTGGAATTTCGGAACAACCCTTAGTGGGTTTACTTTTGGTAAAGCAGGGAATACCCAAGACATTACCTTCTCCAATCCAATAACATTGGCTGGCTCCTTTACTGCTTATGCCGGAAAAATAACCATTGATAGCACAATCAACACGCAAAGTGGGGGGGTAAATGGAGAGGTGAATTTACAAGCAAGCAAGAGTATTGCAGTAGTTTCTGCCAATATTATAACAACCGCAGGAAACATTACTTTAAATGTGCCTAACACTTTGCAACCTATAACGACATCTAATACAGGCGTTGCACCAAGTTCAACAGATACTACCACTAATACAGCCATTTTATTATCAGCAGCTATATTAGACGCATCTGGCGGTAATATTTTATTAAATGCAAAAAACGCTAATGTTCATGCCGGTGCAAATTCAAAGCATCAATTGGGTATTTACATTTCATTTACCGGTGCAACAATAAAAACTTCCAGAGCAGGAGCTATTATTTTAAATGGAGATGTTGCTGATGCTTCTTCATCGGCCGGGAGTTATATGTTTGGTGTGTGTATTTGGAGTGATGCGCCTGTTTTAATACAAACAGATTCAGGAAGCATTCAAATTATTGGTAAGCATGCATCTGTAACAGCCCCAGAAGCTAATTATAGTGTGGTTTTATACAGTAATCCTGGGGCTGATTCTACAAAAATTCAATCTTTATCAGGTCCAATTAGTTTTATCGGTCAAAAACCTTCGAACCCTTCACCAACGGGTAATGGAGTTTTTATAGGAGCGAAAAATTCGATTGGAAAGGGTAGTTTAGCGGCCAGTAATTCTAATATTAAAATTGTTTCGGATAATTATAATTTAAGTAGTGCTTCATTTAATAGTACCGGAGTATTTACTTTTGAACCATTTAGTAAATCATTCGCCACTACATTTATCTGGCCTGTTGCAGGAACAACATTCTCCAACTTTTCGGGATTAACTATTGGAAAAGCAGACGACACTTCTACATTAATCATTGCTGGCGCAGTTAGTCTTAATTATTCGGGACCAGTTAATTTATCAGGTAAAAATATATCTATAAATCAATCAATTTCTTCAGGTGCGAGCAACTTTATAATCAATGCGTCTGGTAATGTAACACAACAATATCCAATTACTGCAGGTAAATTAGGTTTATTGGGTACCGGAAATTTTGGGCTAAAAAACCCAATGAATAATGTGGGGACTATTGCTGCCGGTGATGCAACTAGTGCTGTCAATAAAGTTTTTTTTACCAATAATGGTTCTTTAACAATTGGTCAAGTGAATCCTGCGGGAATTACTGCTACAGATTCTGTTTATATAGAAACAGTTACCGGAAATATCAACCTTTCTGAAAACATTGCCACCGCCTCTACTTCTGCCGAAGCCATTATTTTAAATGCAGGTCGATCTAAATCAGTTGGTGATTCAACCGGTGGAAATATAATTGTTACCGGTACTCCTACCATAACTACCGGTTCAGGAGGAAGAGCTTCTTTGTATAGCGGATCAGATATGGCAAGTAACGGCTTACGCACTTTGGTAGGGAACTCATCCAATGTTCGTTATGAGGTGGATGAAACGGTTTCTTCTATTACTCCTGCTCTGGGCGCTGGTAAATATGCTTTATATAGGGTAAGTTCTTTAAATGTA
>JBIIAP010000096.1:0-9287 GCA_044239855.1 Sediminibacterium sp.
ATAAATTAAGCTAAATAATAAAAAAATTATGATTAAAAAATTAACGGTACAATTGTTATGTATGCTTTTTTTGGTGCATTTAAATGCACAGAAAATTGCAGAGAAAATCTTCCCGTCTAATACGGAAGTAATTACTCCTATTCATAAAGTAGATTTCACCAATGGAAACACATGTCCAATTCGTCAACAAGGTGGAAATCCTCAAATGGTTAATGGTTATCAGGTATTCAACGGATCTATGGATGGCAATAGACAGGTTGATCCACAAATAGCTGTTGGCGGTGGTTATGTGATGGAGGGAACCAATAGTGGGTTGCTAATTTTCAATAAAAAAGGTGATTTTATTCAGGGCGTTTCCCAAAAATGTTTCAATAATGGGATAGATCCAAAAATGTTTTTTGACGTCCACAATAAAGTCTTTGTATTTGATTTATGGTGGTATTACGACAAGGATAAAAAGAAACCTGTAAATATTAGTGTGTCAGAAACAAGTAACCCAACAGGGGCATGGAACATCTATCCTGTTTCCAGAACAGCTGAAGTAGATGGTGGTGCGGTTGGTTACAGCAAAAAATGGATTGGGTATTCCTATCCGGGAGGAGTGGAAAATACTTTTGTTATGAGAACAGCTGATGCCATTGCTGGTAAACCTACTACCATTTATCATTTTAATGGAAGTTTAGGGCATCCTGTTTTTATGCAGGATGCAATGGATGATTTGTATTTTTTTGAGATCCTCAATGATCAATTTATCATCAGAAAAGTATCCGAAGATGAAAATGGACATCCTTATGCTCAAGTGGTGGCCAGTTCAGCGCACCAGTTAAAATATATAGACTATCCGCCACAATCTCCTCAGAAAGGAACCCAACAAAAAGTGTCAAGTGGTGATCGGAATCCCAAAAATCTTGTTTATCAAAGTGGGAGTATCTGGTTTTCGCAGGCTGTAAGGTGCAACGACCGTTCAGCAGTTCAATGGCACCAGATTGATGCGGCTAATGCTAAAATCATTCAAACCGGACTAATAAGTAGTGATACAAGCAATTACATACAAACCACTGTTGCTGTCAATAAAAAAGAGGATCTCTTGATTGGTTTTCAGGAAGTAAATAATAATTCATATATCAGCCCAAGATTTGCATACAGGAAAGCAAAAGATCCCGCAGGTACCATAAGAGAAATGGTGCATGTAGGGGAAGGCAAAGGCGCAACAGATGGTGTTGCATGGGGTGATTATAGCGGAAGTATTGTGGATGGAGATAATTTAATGGATATGTGGACTATACAAAGCATTGCGAATGAAAAGGGTAAAGGGGAAACAGTGATTGTTAAAATGCCTTTCAAAAAAAAGTAGTATTAACAAGAGAACATCTTTTTCACCGCCCCAATAGGCATCCTCAATAAACCGGTAAAGCTTATAACGTTTTACACTACATAAAAGGCGAAGCATGGATTTCCATGCTTCGCTTTTTTATGTGGGATACAACCTGCCCATTATCCTTAGTAGATAAGGTCTGAACTGGATAAAAATAACTTCTTGTTAGTCAAATACAAGTAGGTTAAGGGCAAAACGAATATGAAAGAAATAATCAGGAAGTATTCTTGCTTTAGAACAGATTTTGTTGATCCTTTATATCTGGGTAAGAAAAAACGCTATTCCAGAACAAGACACAGGTTAAAGGTAGGTTTATCAAAAAATTAATAAAAATAGCGCAATCGGTTGTGTTTAAATATCAATCGGTTGTGTTGAATTTGTTCATTGTAGTAAAAAAACGAAACATTTGTTTTTAAAAAAAAAATAGCATCTTGTAAAATAATTAACAAATAATTATAAAACAAAAACTGCCGAATGAAAAAAGAAGTATTGTTTAAAAGACTCTTCGGGATGATTGCTTTCCTTTTTGTTTCAGTAGCCGTTATGGCACAAACCCGCTCAATAACGGGTACTGTTCGGGACGGAAAAAATCAGCCCTTGGTTTTAGCTACAGTTGCCATTAAAAATGGCACAGCCAATGCGCTTACAAAGGCCGACGGTACATTCCAAATTAAAGTGCCAACTGGAAAAGTTACGTTGGTAGTATCGTATGTGGGCTTCGAATCCTATTCGATCACCTTAAAAGAAAATCAAAATGATTTTTCAGTACAATTAATCGAGTCTAATTCCGCTAAAACGGATGATGTGGTTGTAGTAGGTGTGCAAAGACAAAACAGAAGGAGCTCAACAATGGCTATAACTTCTGTATTTGGCAAGGATATCGAAAACTTGCCCTCGCCCAGTATAGATCAGTTATTACAAGGTAGGGTAGCGGGTATGAATGTGCAGGTGGGTTCTGGAGAACCTGGTGTGGCACCTACTGTAGTCATTCGCGGTAATTCAAGAGTAAATACAAGAATTGGTAATGATGCCAACGTTGCACAAGCTAGTGCTTTAAGCGGTCCTTTGTATGTGATTGACGGTATTCCTACCAATCCGGAAGATATTTCTAACAGCATCGATGCAACTGGTACCAATTATTTGGCCGGAATAAACATCAATGATATAGAAAGTGTTGATGTACAGAAAGATGCTGCTGCTACTGCTGCATGGGGTTCACGAGGCGCCAACGGGGTAGTCTACATCAAAACTAAAAAAGGCAAATCGATCTTACCTGAATTCAGGGTAAATGTATATGGTGGTGTTACGCTGCAACCTCAACTCTTGAATACAGTTACAGGTGCAGAAGAAAGAAGCCAGAAAATGAATATCATCAACAAGTATGCAACACCTGCACAATTAGCTAATTTACCCCAGATATTAACTGATTATAATAATCCTGCATTTAATAACGCAGAAGATTGGCAGGGTTTATTTTATAATAATGGGTCTGTTAAAAATGTGGATGCTACTATGTCCGCAGCTACCGATGCGGTAAACTATAGAATAAGCATGAACTATTTTGATGAGAGAGGGATTATCCAAAATTTCGGATTTAAGCGATACAGTATCAGAGGTAATTTTGATTTTAGGATCAGTCCTAAATTAAACAGCCAGTTTGTTATCGGACTTTCTAAGAACGACAGGCAGCGTGGTAGGAAATATTCTAATAGCGATGATAACACTCCGGTTAGTGGCGCTAATCAACCATCTTCTTTTTATAAGGTTAGCGGTTTCGATTCTGCTAACTATTCAGGATTGTCTGGTAGAATGCGAAATAAAAATGTAAATGATTATTATACTGCTTCCTTAACCCTAAATTATGCTATTCTTAATAACTTAAGATATACTTTTCAGGGTGCGGCAAATGTCACGTCTTCCAACAGAGATTATTTCCTTCCTTCCGATTTAGATCAGGTAGCAGCTTCTAACGGATCGGGACAAGCATCCTATGCTGAATCTAATAAAGGAACTTATTCATCTTACTTTCTATCTAACTCCCTGAGCTTTAATAAGAGGTTAGAAACCAAGAAAAATCATGCTCACAATATTGCAGTTACAGCATCTCAACAGTTTAATAGGGATATTTCTAATTCCAACTATACTGCAGGATACAATGTTCCCAGCAATAATATACAAGTTGTAAGCGGTATTCCACAGGCTGATTTATCCGGATCTTCTGGTTATGGCACTAGTTCAATGCTATCTTTATTAGGTCAGGCACAGTATGATTATGATGGTAAATACTTATTATATGGATCGTATCGAGGGGATGCATCTTCCCGTTTTGGTGATAATGCTAAATGGGGTTACTTCCCGTCAGTCGGAAGCGGATGGGTTGTAAGCGATGAGAAATTTATGCAAAAGCTTAGGGATAAAGGAATTGTCAACTTCCTTAAATTCAGGGCAAGCTATGGTGTTTCAGGAACGCAATCTCAGGATTTTTATGCGCCGTATAATTCATACTATATCCCAGGTACTTATGGTGGCGCAACAGCCATACAGCCAAGCTATAATAATGGGTTGACAAAAAATAATTTAACTTGGACAAAGACTACTCAAAAAAATCTGGGTATTGATGCGCAATTTTTAAATAACAGATTGAATGTTTCTGTTGATATGTATGATAAGCTTTCTAAGGATGATTATTATAACTTTAATCTTCCTTTTTATACAGGTTATCAAAGTGTACAGTTTAATGCAAATGATCTTTGGGTAAGTAACAGGGGGATTGATTTAACGATTAATACCAAAAATTTACCACGTTCCAGCAAACTGCAGTGGAATATGCAGCTGACACTTTCCTACAATAAAAATGCAATTGCTAAATTGCCTAATAATAACAGAACTTTTGTAATAGATGATTATTACGGCACAAGTAGAATATTTGCTGTTGGACAACCCATTTATCAGATGTTTCAGCTGAAGTATAATGGCGTTTATAACAACCAGAATGAAATTCCATTCAATCCTTTAACAGGTAATGTTATCACCTATTTTAAAGGGAATCATAAAGTGGTACCAGGCGATCCAATATGGGAGGATGTTAATAAAATTGGTGATGTGTGGCCAGATCAAGACAACGGAAACGCTTATGGCAACCGTATCCCAACGGGAGACCCTAATCCAAGATATACAGGAGGCTGGGTGAATGACTTTAGTTACAAAAATTTTTCGTTGAGCATATTAAGCATCTTTACCTTAAAGCGTGATGTGATTAATACATTTTTTCAAAGCCAGATCAGTAATATAGTTGGCGGTTATTCGAGCAGTATTTATTCTTTTGCCGGTAATCGATTACCTGATTTGAGCGGATTAAATTATTGGACACCTGATAAGGCAAAAGCAGATCCTAATTATAAGGCTGATTTCCCATCAATTAATCCTTTTGGGCCTAGTTACTATCAGTTTATTCCAATTTCTAGTATGTTTAATGAGGATGGTAGTTATTTTAAAATTAAAAATGTGGTGTTAAGTTATCAGTTGCCTGCTAGTCTTACTAAAAAGGCCAAAATCGGAAGGGCAAAAGCTTATTGTATAGTTGATAATATCCTTACGATTACGAATAGTAAGATGCCTAACCCCGAATTGGTAGACCAATTAGGGCAATATACTGGTGGACTCTATGCAATGCCTACAAGGGTAACCCTAGGACTAGATATACAATTTTAATTCATTAAAAATAGTTGAATGAAAAAGCAAATTTCTTTTTTTAAAATATTATTTCCACTGTCATTGGTAATCATTATGATCGGGACTTCCTGTAAAAAATATTTATACGAAGCCCCCATCACTTCTACCTACGGCAATGCTTTCTGGACCTCTCAATCAGCCGTTGAACAAGCCACTTTGGCTATGTACGGACAATTGCGTGCATCGCTAAGAAGCAGCGCTTCTTATTTTGTTAATGGAGACCTTGTTTCCGGAGCATTTATACCAAAAGCAGGACAGTGGAATTATCAAACACTTAAATCTTCTAACAATCCTGCATTTAATTTTTCTTATGTTCCTTATCTGGAAGCTGATTTACAGAACTGGTCTCGTTTTTATAGGGTTATAGCTCAAGCTAATCTTATTTTGCAAAACGTTCCTAAAATGTCCTCTTCTCTTTTCAAGAATGAAGAGGTAAGAAAAGCTTATATCGCTGAAGCCTTATTTATTAGAGCATATACTTATTTCTATATTATTCGTATATGGGGAGATCCTGTTTTTGTGACAAAAACTTTTGATGATATTGATTACGGCAATATTCCTCCAATTCCACGTACCGACGAAAATATTGTACTCGACAGTTGTATTAGAGATCTAAAAGTCTCGGCAAGCACTATGTCTTTTGTTGGCGGAGATGTTAACAAAGTAACAAGAGCGAATAAAGGAAGTGTATCTGCCTTGATGGCACATATTTATGCCTGGAAGCATGATTATGCCAATGCACATATCGCATGTCAGAGTGTGATCAAAGATGGCGGATATACTTTGGAGTCAATAGATAGTTATACAGATATCTGGAAAGGTCAACATTCCTATGAGAACATATTTGAATTGCCAATGCAATATAATTCGAGCGACCCCAATTTTTCCAATCAGGGTAGCTGGGCAGAAGCACAATTCGATTTCTTTGGCACTTTTGTTAAAGGCGATATGGTAGACAATGTTACCAATCAATGCTGGCTATCGCCTGATAATGGCATCGTAGACTGGTTCTATGATTATGCGGATAAGCGATATAATACAGTTTGGACACATGTACCCGCTTCTGGTGGTGATGTGTCAGGATATATGCTCACGAAATATACAGGGTTTAATTACCAAAAGCCCGATATAAAATCAATGCCTTATTTCAATAATAATCTAGTATTGTTTAGATTGAGTGACATTATCTTATTAGATGCAGAGGCTATGGCATCCACCGGAGATCTTTCTGGAGCGAGAGATGCTTTAGCTATAACACAAAAAAGAGCGGGTATTAGTTCTTATCTCAATCCAACAAACGCCTACGATATGTTAGATGAAATTGTTATGGAAAGGGGGAGAGAACTTATCGGAGAAGGACAATGGTTCTATGATTTAATACGTACAGAAGAAGCTCAAACTTGGTTAGAAGCAGTCGGATATCCTTCTAATGGTAGACTTAGTAAAGTAAATAAGGGCTACTACTGGCCTCTTGATATGGGCACTTTGTTCCCTCAAAATAATTTATTAACTCAAAATCCATGGTGGGCCACTAATAAATAAGAGAACTATTCTCTTATAACAGAGATTGAAAATTCAAATTTAAAAAGTATGAAAAAAATACTATTCAACGGGCTTACTGCAATTACCTTTATCGTGTTGCTTTTTTCAGCCTGCAAAAAAGATTATATCATAGGAGGAGAGGTGGAGGATATAAATAGGTTTAAAAATACCACTACTTACGATGTATTAAAAGATAATCCGTTATATGATACCTTGGTAAGACTAATTGATACTGCAGGATTAAAGGATAAAATCAATCAGGACGGTATTACATTTTTTGCTCCTTCTGATTATTCAATTGTCAGCTATTTAAATCAACGGACTTTAAGAGTACAGGCAACCATCAACGCCAATGCAAAATTTGCACTGGACTCTCTGTTTTATTACTTGCGTAATAATATTAAGGGAACAAAGGATTCATTGTTAATGTACATGATCAATAAACCACTATTACCTGGTAATTTAACGGATGTTGGTGAAATCTATCGGACAGAACTTCCAAATGATTCAGCTATTGTATCCTATGAATACACAAAAAATAGTACATTAGGCTATACCTCAATCGTTTCGAGCCTTCCCCAAATTGTATATTTCACTCATCTTTGGAAACATTATGACCTTAGTGAAAGTAATCCCGCCGGGCAAGTCCCTAGTGCAATAGGTGTTCGAACTTTAGTGAAAAGTTCATTTGTTGCTACTAAAAATGGGGTACTAAATGCTCTTGATAATTCTCATACACTATTCTTTTACGGAACTAAAAAATAATAACAATCAGCATGAAAAATATTATAATTTCAACGATTTTGCTATTGCTTTTTTGCTCGGGTATTTTTGTATCCTGTACAAAGTATGGCGAGGGCTTTTTAAGCCCCTCAGTGCAATATGCTGTAAACGAATTTACTATTACCAGAGGTAGAGTGGCAACATCTTATTCTATGATAACAGATGGTTCCAGCATGCCTATGAAGGTAAAATGGGTACATATCTATGATGAAACGGGTAAAATTGTAGACACTTTATTTTCTAAAAAATACCTTATACCGGTTTGGACAGCAGCCTATAATCCTGCCACCGATAAGGATTACGCCTCTATAGTTGCCAAAAGGACTGCTACCCAACTAACACCAATAGTTATAAACGAAAGTAATGGAACAATTGAGGCAAATAGCGGAACTATTTATTTGCCGGCAGGTACTTACACAATGGATGTAGAAGTGTCAAATGCTGCAGGCAGCCAGGTTTTAAAGAATATTATGAAAATTAAACTGGTAGATGGAAAATCCATAGAGTTAACCCCTGAAATAGGTTCTTTTAGTTTATCCTTGCTAAATGCCGGTACTGCTAGCGGTGCAGGAAGCGCTGGAGGATCTAATAACGGTGTTCTTTTCGGTGGAAACAACAATCCCTTTGTGGAATATACCATTACCAGATTTGCAGACACCCCAAATGTATTTATTTATAAGTTAATGGATAAAAATGGCGTAGTATTTAATCCCAAAGCCGGTGAAATAGCCAAAAGACCGAATACTGGTTTAAATCCTAACCCGCCATTCCTCCAAAATTTGCAGGACTATGCACCCGATACTTATTCGGCAACAGATACAGCAATGGTTTTAAAATATCCACTGGTTCCATTTCCTATCGCTTCATTAGGTAATGGCTATAATATGTATTATCGTATTCCAAGCCAATATGTTAAGATTGATAGTACTACTTCATGGGCTAGTAATACTGCCGGAAATTTCTATAAAGGCACTGCAGATTCGCGCTATAAAGGTGTTTATAAACTTGATAAGTTTGATTATGCATTTAGAACACCTATGCGTATACAGGTACCAGGCGCTTATTTACTGCAAGTTAAGCTGTTAAATGCTACTCATCGATAAAGGAGTGATGCAGTATATTTGATGAATCGTTCTATTGAATGTTTTATTATAAAAAAGAGGAAGTTGGTGCCAAAAGCAACCAACTTCCTCTTTTTCGGTATATCATTAATAGGTATATAATAAATATTAACCGGTATCAACATAACGGTTAATGAGCCTTACAAAAAAGTAGCTTCCATAGCGATTAATTGTTGCAATAAAACACATTGATTGCCAGCTCTTACGAAGTTGTGATTTTCATATCTCGCACCATAATATACATCATTATTAATGTGGTCTGTAAGAAAACGGATTGCCTGCATATATATCATAAACTTACCGGCATAAGTGAAATATTTTTTCTCCTCTTCCGATAACACCTCACCCATTTCTGATAGATAGCCGGATTGTATTGCAGTGAAATATTCAGCTCTGAGGTTGATCTTTGAAAAATCTTTTTCCTCTTCATTTGCTAACGATGTATAGGTGCGTATCATATCCCCTACGTCACTGATGTAATATCCAGGCATAACGGTATCTAGATCGATGACGCACAATCCCTCCTCTACTTTATTGAATAATATATTACTGATTTTGGTATCATGATGTGTTACCCTTAGTTTAAATGCCGGATTTTTTAAAATAATTTCATAAATATCAACAAGTTCTCTTTGACTTTTTATAAAGCTAATTAATTCAGTCGATTGGTCAATGCGCACCTGATTTCCGCTTTCAAGCGAAAGTTCAAATTGATGATACCGAAGTGATAGATT
>JBIIAP010000320.1:0-2767 GCA_044239855.1 Sediminibacterium sp.
GAAATTGATGCAATATTAAAAGATGCGGTAAAATATCCGGTTGTTGCTGACAACGCAGGTAACATTCAAATCAATGTAACTGATTTGGGCTCAGCTTTAAATTCTAGAGGCTTTAGAACGGGTTTAGAAGACTGGGGTGGTAACATCGCTAGTAAGGCTATGATTGATCACATGAATACCAACGCTGATCCTCGTTTACGTGCTGTATTTGAGCCGGGCGATTCTGCAAAAGGTGTTTATATGGGTATCAATCAATTGGATCCTATTTCTAAGCAAGATAGCATGGCAGGTGTTTCAAGATTAGCTGCTTATTACAATCGTTCTACTTTAAGCAGAAACGAATTCTTCCCTGGTGTGTTAATTAATGCTGCTGAAGTTAGTTTCATGATAGCGGAATACCATGCAAATGCTGGTAGTGCTGCTGATGCTAAAACTGCTTACGAAAAAGGTATTCAGCAATCAATTGACTTCTACTACAATGTAAGAAAGATCAGCAATAATAGTATTGCTCCTGCGCTTACTCCATACACATCTGCAGAGGTTACTGCTTATTTAGCTGCACCTGGTATTGATTTCAGCTTAGCTACTACTAAAGATGCACAAGTTGCATTAATTGCTAACCAAAAATGGTTACATTTTAATGTGGTTCAATCTTTAGACAACTGGGCTGAATTGAGAAGATTAAAGTCTCCATCTTTAGTTTTCCAATCAGATGCTAACTCTGAACAAAAATTACCTCCAGTAAGATGGATTTATCCTAGCAGTGAAAGCGTTTACAATACTGCTAATTACAATACTATAAAAGCTAATGATAATTTAAATACTAAATTATTCTGGGACGTTAAATAATTAACCCCCTTAGTTAATAAGTAACAAAGAGGCTGCCCATTTGGGCAGCCTCTTTGCTTTTAACTATTTTCTCTGCATCCTATCCTTGTTACCATTTATTGTGCACCATTATTGCCAAAAATTGTGTAGTACTCGTTACGAAAAACCGTGTACTTCTACTTACCGATTACAGATATAGGTGGGTCGGGGGGAATATCTTCATACTGGAAAAATTTAAAATGCTGTCTTAATTTTTATAATGGAAAATAATTAACGATATTTTTTTTATAGTGGAAAATAATAGATATTTTTAGGCTAAATACGAAAGATAGTGGAAAATAATTGGCCACTTCACATGCAAGAAGTGATTTTTGGTTCAAAGGATCATAAGATTTCAATGCAAATCTCAAAATTGCTCAAAACGGGTGTTATTAGAAAAATTTCGCCAAGAGTCTATTCACCTAATATGACCGATCCTGTTGAGTTGATTATAAGGAGAAATATATTTAAGATTTTGGGAAATCTCTACCCTGGAACACTTATAAGCCATCGTTCTGCATTTGAGTTTCAGCCTACAAAAACTGGAAAAATATTTCTAACAACTAGCTATACCAAAAAAATTAATATTCCTGGGATTACACTACAGTTTATTGAAGGTCCTTCACCAATAGAAGGAGACCATAAATTTTCAGGTGAATTGTTTGCGTCCCAGAAGGCACGTGCATTTTTAGAGAATCTACAAACTTCAAGAAAATTAGGTAGTGCCTCAAAATGTTTGAGTTTGCCAGAAATGGAGAATCGCTTGGAGGAGATTATTCGAGTGAATGGCGAGGATGAAATTAATAAATTAAGAGATCGAGCACGGGTAATTGCTGAGCAACTGGATATGCATAAAGAATTTGAAAAATTGAACCGCTTGATAAGTGCTTTGTTAACGACCAAAACTTCAAAAATCTTAAGTTCTCCATTAGCAAAAGCCAGAGCATTCGGGAAACCATACGATCCAGCGAGGGTGGAATTATTTGAAATATTATTTAGAGCATTAAAAAAAGCAGCATTTCCATTTCGACCCGACAAAAATTATACCACTACATCATTCAGAAATTTTGCTTTTTTTGAAAGTTACTTTTCCAATTACATTGAAGGGACTGTATTTGAAATTGAAGAGGCAAAAAAAATCATTAGAACCAATAAACCTCTTGCCGCAAGAAACGATGATAGTCATGATATATTGGGAACATATCAGCTTGTTGCTAACAAAAAGGAAATGGACATTACCCCTTCATCGGCAGAAGAGTTGCTGAAGATTCTTTCATTTCGTCATTCGATATTATTGAGTGCGAGAGCAGATAAAAACCCAGGTCTGTTTAAAGACAAGAATAATTTTGCGGGGAGTACAGCTTTTGTAGATTTTAACTTAGTTGCAGGTACATTAATTCAGAGCTACGATTTTTATAGAGCATTGGATAACCCATTTGCTAAAGCAGCTTACATTATGTTTGTTATTAGTGAAGTACATCCATTTTTAGATGGGAATGGGCGTATCGCAAGAGTTATGATGAATGCAGAGTTGGTAAAAGAAGGCCAATCAAAAATCATCATTCCAACTGTATTTAGAGAGGACTATATGGGCGCATTGAAAAAATTTACGAAACAACGGAAGTGTGATACATACATCAACATGTTGCAAAGGGCGCAGGAGTTCAGTGCAAATGTATATGCAGAAGAAATGGATGATATGCAGGCCTATTTAACCTCATGCAATGCTTTTGCAGATGATTCTGAGGTCATCTTGAAAATAGTACCTCGCTAATTTTTCTAATTTAAATCCACTATTTAATTATCAATGATGAAACAATCTTGCTAGGAATTGCTCATCCCTAAGGGGATTATAGATGAAAGACAGGCAAATTATCTGAATAGTCTTTTATTTCCCTCA
>JBIIAP010000321.1:0-2760 GCA_044239855.1 Sediminibacterium sp.
GGTTTAATATAGCAAGTATTACTTCTTTCCGTTATCTTGATTCAGCTATTCAACAAAAGCTGAAAGACCTTTACGTTGATTATTTCTTCCGCCGGCAAGATGAATTTTGGAAGAAAGAAGCGTTACTGAAATTACCAGCGCTTAAACGCGTAACCAATATGATTGTTTGTGGGGAAGATCTGGGCATGGTTCCTTCCTGTGTACCAGATGTAATGAAGCAACTTGGTTTATTGAGTTTAGAAATTCAACGCATGCCTAAAGACCCCAATAAAGAATTCTTTCATCCAAACGATGCACCTTACTTAAGTGTAGTTACTCCGTCCACGCATGATATGAGTACCATCAGAGGTTGGTGGGAAGAAGATAAATCAAGGATTCAACAATTTTATAATAAGGAACTTGGTCAATGGGGAGATGCTCCTTACTATTGTGAAGCATGGATTAATAAAGCCATAGTAGCTCAACATCTATATTCTCCTGCAATGTGGAGCGTATTTCAGCTGCAAGATTTAATGGGCATAAATGAACAGGTGAGAAGTGCGAATCCGATCGATGAACAAATTAACGTACCCGCAAACCCCAATCATTATTGGCAATATAGAATGCATGTAACCATAAATGCGTTAAGAAAATTTACCGACTTTAAAGCACAACTTTCCGAATTAATAAAAGCCTCAGGCAGATAAAAAATATTTCAATGATCGTTGATTTTAAACAATCTAATCTACCCTTTGAACACCCATTTACCATTTCAAACGGAAGAACTAAAACACATCAAACCGCATTAATTGTTCAATTGAGTTTGGGACCTTATACAGGCGCAGGAGAGGCGCCGGCTATTGTTTATTATAATATCACTGTTGAAAAGATGATAGCAGATTTAGTCTCAAAAAAATCAATGGTGGAGAAATTTGCTTTAACTGATCCGGAAAGATACTGGCACTATTTACATCATTTATTTCCTGATAATCCTTTTTTAGTTTGTGCATTAGATATGGCGGCATGGGACTTATTTGGACAAATGAATAACAAGCCTTTGTATAAATTATGGAATACAGAATGGTCTGATAACTTACCCCTTACCGACTTTACCATTGGGATTGATACCATCGAAAAAATGGTCGTTAAAATGAATGCGAAACCCTGGCCGGTGTATAAAATAAAATTGGGTACCTCCGAAGATATTGAAATCATGAAAGCACTTCGGAAACATACAAATGCTGTTTTTAGAATTGATGCCAATGCTGGATGGACATTAGAGGAAGCCCTCGAAAAAATCCCTCAATTAGCTGAATTGGGTGTGGAGTTTATTGAACAACCGCTCGCCAAAGATAACTGGGAAGGCATGAAAGTGCTGTTCGAAAAGTCTGTATTACCGTTAATTGCAGATGAGAGCTGTGTCTTTGAACAAGATGTACAAAAATGTTTTCAGCATTTTCATGGCATCAATATTAAGCTTACCAAATGTAGTGGTCTTACACCCGCATTACGTATGATTAAAGAAGCACGTGCATTAAATATGAAAGTAATGATGGGAAGCATGAATGAATGTACCATCGGATCTGCCGCTATCGCCCATTTCCTGCCACAGTTAGATTATGTTGATTTAGATGGTCCATTACTACTTTCTGAAGATCATGCAGCCGGAGTTGAATATAATTATGGTAAAGTAAGCTTAACTCATCAACCTGGATTAGGAATTTCGCTTCAATAAATCAATCACAACTTTGTCGATAGGAAGAGACATGCTGTCTGCATGTAGTTCATCCCATTCAATCCAACGAAATACTTCAGCACATTTTGTTGTATCTACTATTTGATGCTGTTCAAAATTAAAAGGGTTTTGTTGGGTAATTAAACCCGATAAATCATTGGCCAAAACTTCATAATAAATAGAAATTATTTGGTCCACATTGTTAAATGCAGATATCTGAAAAAAGTCAGTTGTATAAATGTGTTTACCTATCGATACTTCTAAACCTGTTTCTTCTTTAAATTCTCTCTTTAAACAGTCTCTGGTTCCTTCACCTATCTCTAATCCACCACCCGGAAGCTTCGTAAAATAATGCCCCCTGATAAATTCATCACTTACTAATAAACGATTTTGTTCATCAAACAATAAACCATAAATCCGAACATTAAAGAGTGCCATACATTAAAACCATTTCTTTTTATAAAAATATCCTACAATTATAACGGAAACCAGTATAGATAAAATAACCGGTATGTAAAATGCATGATTAGAATGTTGATAAGGGATATCTACATTCATCCCGTATATACTTGTAACCAAAATAGGTAGCGATAAAATAATGGTAATGGAAGTTAGCCGTTTCATTACACTATTTAAATTATTACTGATGATGCTGGCAAAGGCATCCATCGTGCTGCTTAAAATATTGGTATAAATATTCGCCATTTCTAATGCCTGACTGGTGTCTACAATTAAATCCTGTAAAAATTCTCTTTCCTCTTCATTTAATCCCAGAAAATTAGTACGCTCCATTTTCATCATCAGCATCTCATTACTTCTAAGTGCTGTTACAAAGTATACTAAACTTTTTTGAACACGCATTAATTTCAACAAGTCTACATTGCTATTACTATCATATAAGCTTTGCTCATATTGATTTCTATTGTGATTAATTTCTTTCAGATAATCTAAAAAAGTTTGCACTACTTTTTCAAATACTTTCAATACCATCATGTTTCTTTTGTCTGGATGACTCTTTTGAAAGGAATTCAAAAATTTTTTGATGG
>JBIIAP010000097.1:0-9238 GCA_044239855.1 Sediminibacterium sp.
TTAGCTACTTTTTGCCCCTCATCCACATAGATTTCTTCAATAAATCCTTTTACTTTATTTCTTATTTCAACATTTTGAAATGAATTGATGGTAGCAGCATAAGCTCTTTCATAAGAGGTATCCGTAATTAAGGGATTAACTACTAAATATTTGTTTGTATTATTCTTTGTTTGCTTATTTGAACAAGCGGATACCATAGTGAGTACAACTATACTCAAAGTCAACGCATATTTATACATTGCATTTAATTGATAAGTGATAAAAAAGAAGAGACGGTAAAAAACAATTAAACTAACCGGGGAGGTTGAGTTATACTATCCGGGTGATTTTGTAATAGAAATTTGTTATAAAAATTAGAGTAACCTAACTTTAAGTCTGCAGTTAAATTGAATGATTTCGAAATTTGAGCACAACAATAATCTTCTGCATTTTTCGGGTCTTTTTCTTCACTTTCCTCAGGATTTTTGTCGTCCACATCAGGTAATCCATCCCCTACATTTAATACATCTGAAAATATTTCATCCGATAAACTAATGGGGGAGTTAACAGAATGGGGTAATTTCAAATTAGTGTAATTTGCGATAGACAAACCATTTAATAACAATGGTATGCTAACAATTACCAATATAGATTTTAATATATTAATTCTTCCATTCATTTAAAGGCTGCAAAACTATGAATTTATTTATTTAATTCGCCATAATATTTGTATAAACTACAGCAATCTATTGAAATAAAAGGTATTTTACAATAGCCTGATGAGCAGTAGTTTGAAACTCGACTTATTATGTTCATTTTGGTACAAACTTGAAATTTTTTATTTAAAAAATAGATCGTATTGTTATATTTAACAACAGTGCTTTGTTTTAGTTCACAAAATTAATTTCTATTGAAAAATAAAATTCTAGCTGTTCTGTTTATTTCCTTTTTGTTTACATTAAGCTCAAAAGGACAAACAACCAATAAATTTGAGCCAAAAGTAGATCGATGGTTCAATTGTGAACGGAGCATTTTTTCATTTGAAGAAAAAACTGCCTGGCTTGTTAAGCCGGCTCATCCATTACCCGGCAACCCTTGGATTTGGAAAGCATATTTCCCTGATTGGCATACCGATGTAGATTCGGTTTTACTTTCAAGAGGTTTTCATCTTGCATATATTGAAGCCAACGATTTATTTGGTAATGCTACAGCAATGCAATTATGGGATAAATTTTATTCCTACTTAGTACATGTAAAGAGATTGGCGCCTAAAGTTGCGCTGGAAGGAATTAGTAGAGGCGGCTTATATGTTTACAATTGGGCAAAGCGAAATCCCTTAAAAGTTAGTTGCATTTATGCCGAAGCTCCGGTACTTAATTTTACAAGTTGGCCAGGGGGAAAAGGTATTTCAAAAGGATCTGCATACGATTGGGAATTGCTGTTAAAAGCATATAATTTAACCGAAGAACAGGCTTTAGCATTTAATGATCAACCTTATCAACATACAGACGGGTTGGCTGCATGTAAAATCCCATTATTACATGCAATTGGTTTGCAAGATAAAATTGTACCGCCGGCAGAAAATACGGAGTTGTTATTTAATCAGTATACGAAGCTTGGAGGAATCACCACTTTTTATCCTATGACCAGAGGGAAACAAAATTTAGAAGGCCACCATTTCACCATAGAGCATCCAGAGAGCATTGCTGATTTTATACAAAGCAATTCGTCACCAGTAATGCCCGTATTAGATCCTGCTTTATTTCATAATAAACGTAACGCACTTCAACACAGTTATTCCAAATTCATCACTGAAAAAAAAGGCACTGTAGCGTTTATGGGTGGATCTATAACAGAATGGGGTGCGTGGAGAGAAAAAGTTTGTACTTATTTAAAGGAAAAATTTCCTGAAACAGCTTTTGAATTTATTAATGCAGGTATCAGTTCTACCGGAAGTTTGCCCGGTGCATTCAGACTTGAAAATGATGTATTATCGAAAGGTAAAATTGATTTGTTTTTTGAAGAAGCCGCTGTAAATGACCAAGCGAATAGCACTTCAGATAAGCAGCAAATAAAAGGAATGGAGGGTATTGTAAGGCATGCACTGAATAGCAATCCATTGATGGATATTGTACTGATGTACTTTGTAGATCCTGAAAAAATAAAAGATTATACTAATGGAATTATTCCTAAAGAAATAATCAATCATGAATTAATAGCTGCAAACTATCAAATCAGTAGCATCAATCTGGCTAAGGAGGTGACGGAAAGAATTAGATTAAAAGAGTTTACCTGGGAGGAAGACTTTAAAGATCTTCATCCGAGTATATTTGGTCATGAAGTGTATTTTAGATCTATCAAAACATTTTTAGAAAGTTGCTACAATTCAACGCAGCAGCATACTGCCAATCAAAGCATCATTCCAAGTCCAATTAATATCAATGCATATTACAAAGGGAAGTATGTTGCTGTTGATCAGGCAATATTAAAAACGGGATTTGAATTGGTTAATAATTGGCGCCCTGATGACTTGTTAGAAACAAGAAAACAATATGTGAATATTCCTGCAGTTGTATCGAACCAGGTTGGTGCTGAACTAAGATTTAATTTTAAAGGAACCGCAGTAGGTATTTGTATTAACGCTGGACCTGATGCAGGAATTATTCATTACACAATTGATGGAAAAGAATATACGCCTGTCGATCTGTTCACGCAGTGGAGTAGCTCACTGCATCTGCCCTGGTACATTATACTGGCAGATGATTTAAAAGATAAGAATCATACGTTAATTATTAAAAACAGTTCTCAAAAAAATATAAAAAGCATCGGCAATAGCTGTCGAATTGTACACTTTTTAGTCAATTAATGAACCCTTTTTTTTCATGCCTAAAAAGTGTAGCATATCTTTTAACAAATTTAGAAGAAGCGCTCAAACTTTTATAGTTTAATTTAAAATCAGGTTTTCATACAAACAATTAACTGTCTTTCTAATTACAGCATTGTATCCTTCTGTATAGTCAGGATGACATCCGTTACAAATTACCACAATTCCGAATTTTTTCTTTGGATCAAAAAACATGGCACTGTATAACCCATAAGCAACGCCGGTATGTCCCTTGAGTGTAATTCCGGGAACCATTTTAGTGGTAGTTTCAATTGCAAATCCATAGCCTTCTTCACTAGACATAGGCGTTTGCATTAATGTGGAACTTTTTTTAGAAATAATTCGTTTACCATTGTATTTGCCTTTATTCATGTGCATCATCATGTACTTTGCTAAATCAGTAGCCGATATTTTCATTCCTCCGGTAGGAGAAAATACAGGTGTGCTATAACCCATTGTATAATTGGCAATTTCTGCAGAACGTTGCGCATAGGCATTAGTAGAAAGTATAAATTTAGAGGAATCAACATGATACTCATAAAGAGATGCCATGCGTGTTTGATCGAGTCCGTCTACATAATATCCTCCATAAAGGTTCAAGGGATCTAATATGTGTTTCTTTACATATTGATCAAATCGTTCACCGGATATTTTTTCGATGATCGTACCCACTATATTGAAATTTAAATTACAATAAGCATATCCTTTACCCGGTTCATAATCACTGTAACACTTAGCCCAATTGGGGTTTTTATCGGGGTTGATGGCGTCTAATGTAAAATAGCCCTGACTGTCATTTAAAGAGGATAAATGAGACATCATTAAACGAAGTGTAATGATTGTTTCAGGGAACTTTGGATTTCTTACTTTAAAGCCAATTAACTCACTTACATCCTGATCTAATGAGAGTTTGTTTGCTTCCACTAATTGAAGAATAGCTGTTGCAGAAAAAGATTTAGAAATAGAGGCTATTCTGAAAATGCAATCATTGGTAAGTGGGGTATTGTTTTCTTTACTTTTTAAACCAAATGACTGTGTATATACAATTTGATTGTCTTTAACCACAGCAACAGACAAGCCCATTACAGGAGACGCTTGCATGATATTTTCAATGCCCATTGCAGCTTTATCTGCTTGTGAAAAAACTACTGCGGCATTAAGTAAGCAAGTAAAGTAAAGTCCTAATAAATATTTTTTATAGATCCTTTTCATACAAATTATTTGATAAATGAATTTATACCATTCAGTTGTTATTAAAAAACCTTGCATTAAAATGCAAGGTTTTTGTTTATTTCATCGAATAGATTATATAACCGGTTCGGATTGCTTTTTATTCTTCATGTACCAGTTTAAGCCGGCAAATGCAACAACCAATACTAATGGAATCATTAATGTAGCATTAATCACTTCGGGACCTGCTAACTTTTTAGCTTCATTGGTAACGTTCGCCAAATCAGCAGCAGCAGTGCCTTGCGGGATATTTGCGGCAACTAATTTTTCATAAAAATCACTCATAAAAATCATATAAACAGATACGGCAAACATGCCTGCACCACCCATTAAATTCAAGCCAACCGCTCCGGTCTTTGGTAAATTTTCTGCTACAAAACCAATCATAGTTGGCCAGAAATAACAAACACCAATTCCAAAGATGATTGCACCAACAAACAACATATTTCCGCTAGTGTGTCCTAATAAATATAAGCCTACGGCAGCTAATACAGCAGAAATCAGCAACACACCTTGCGGAGAAAATTGCTTAACAACCGGCCCTGCAAACCCACGGCCAATAACCATAATGCCTGTTTCTATTGTTAATAATAATATAGCATTATCACTTACATTTTTCAATAAGATATCGATCCACTGTCCGGTAAACAATTCAGTTATTGCAGTGCCGAACATACAGATAATCATAAAAATGAACAACGGGTTTAATAATGATTTATACATTTCAGCAGAAGATACTCCACTTGAAACACGCTCTGTTACAGGGAAATCTAGTTTAGAAAAAAAGTAACCATACAGCACTGTTGGGATAAGCATTACACCCACTTGCATTTGTGTACTTAATCCAATTTTACTGAATAAGAACACCACTAATGTACCAATTACTATACCACCGGGGAACCACAAATGAAAGTGATTGAGTTTAGTTGTTTTATTATCGGGATACAATGCAGTAACCAATGGATTACAAGCAGCTTCTACTGTTCCGTTTGCAATACCTATTAACAGTGTAGAGAAAAATAAACTCCAGTAACCGGTAGCATAGATAGTTAATACAATACCTAATAAGTGAAAAGCAAATGCCAATACCAATAATCGCTTCATCCCTATAATATCTACAATTATTCCACCGACCAACATAGCTAATGGAAAACCCCAAAATGCAGTAGCGGCAATAGTACCAAGCTGGGCAGAAGTTAAGTTAAAGTCAATCCCCTGCTGGTTTAAAACCCCGGCACGTATTCCAAAGGAAAGTGAAGTAACTAAAAGAGCCAGACAGCTGGCAACAAATAGTTTGTTGTGTTGAATGTTTTTTGACATAATCGTTAGGTTTTTGTTTGTAGTCTTAATTGAACTTCAATATAAAATATTTTTTGCAATTTTTAACATCTACAGAACAACCAATCCATATATTTATTTATTTTAATATACAAGAGGATGTTTTAGGGTGAACTTGAATTAAGGCAGCCACGCTACCTTCGTCCTGCAGGCATTAATTTAGCGCACCATTTTCAACAAGAATGGTGTTGGTACCTGTTGTTTCCTTTGATTTTAATTTAAAAGAAAGTCGATATAATTGAGCAGGCCAATTTTGCAACAATCTTTCATCAGTAATTGTAATTGGCTCTATAATTAATTCTGCGAGCTTACTATTGTATAACATATTTAATTTAATGCCTGAGGTAGATGACAATTGAACCTTTCCTGGAGCAGATAAGGTTGGTGTACAAGGAGTCATGAAATTGAGTATTGTATTTCCATCGTTTTGTTTGAGCCTGTAATCATCCTTTATTTCAAAAGATTGATTAAAATTAAGTTGATATTTCCTTGACCACTTATCTACAAGCGCACTATTAGGATAAGCACCGGCAATATCCAGAGAAAATATAGCTTTCTTGGTATCCGCATTAAAAGATGCATTTTTTCCTTTATACTGCAATCCATCCTGTTGTTCAATTCCATTAATTACGGGGAGATTATGGTAGGCAGATCGCATAGCCCAAATACTGTATCGCTCAGGTCCAAATGTTTGTCTGGTATAGGTTTCTGCACCAATATCAATCAATGCCGGTTGACCATTATAATACAAGATAAAATTACCCACATCATTGTGATTATGACTTTCTCTATTATGTCCACCTTTTGCTGCAAAGTAAAAGCCTGCAGAGGAAGTGTCATTATCGCGAGCTAATGCAATTTCAGTTTCAGCCATCCAACTGGTTTTAACAAAAGGTTGCTGAGGAGGATAAAGAGCTATCTCTGATGCAATGGCTAAATCAGCAATAGTATTTTCTAGATTTGCCTGAGGTACTTTAGTATTCCACTTTTCCATTTTAGCCAGGTAACTTCCAAAGCCCATCATCTTTGTATCGTTGGTGGCTTTCCCGTACCTATAAATCAAGCCTGCATCGGGATTGAGCTTTGCAGAAGCATCAGCAAAATTGATATAGTAAGGTTGACTAATAAAGGCATTACAAATATATGCTCCAATATTTTTAATGAGGGGATGCTGATAAATATCTATTTTTTTATTGGTGGCCATACCTAATAAGTCAAGGTATTGAAATAACATACCACCGGCACTACTCCAATAAGCAGGCCCTTCTTCACAAGCCCCATCATTCTTATAATAATTAATGAACTTATCAACTGATTGCATCGATTTATAGATGCCTTCTACACGTTTATGTTCATCTGTTTCTATCAATAAAATACAATTCAATACATTGTAATTTACCCATACGTTCCAGTTGTTTACAAAATCATCTTTTTCGAAGGCCATCCACCAAAAATCTTTCCGCTGATAATAAGGCTGTAAAACACGATATTGAATTTCCTGTTCAATTCTTTTGGTTATCAGTGGATTGACCATCTGAAATTGTTCTTTAAAAAAGAAATGTGTCCATGCCAATAACGCTGCAGTATTACCCACCCCTAAATCGAGAATAGGTTCCTTAACATCAGGCAGACCAAGACCAGCTTTTTGAGCACTTAAATGTGCAGAGAGTGCCCATGTAGACATTTCACAAATAGTCCATACCCCATCAATAATTTGATTAATAAACCGACCTTTCCCATCAACCAACTCACCTAAAACCAAACTTTCCAATGCTTTGGTATTGGCATTGTATATTTTCTGCATCACTTGTCTATTGCCTGATCTGGTATACTCCAAATAAGTAGATGCAGGAACAACTTGCCAAACATACTTTAATTGCTTTTCGGCACCATTCGCTAATTGCTTTTGGTAAACGGCAGGTAAGCTTGCCCAATAATTTCGGTCTTTGTAGGAATGAAAGCCGACCCAATTAACGCCTTCCATCAAATTCGTTTTCAGCATTTCTTTTGAACAAGAATTAATAAGCAGGTCTCTTTTTGCTTGTGCTGAGCAATTGATTATGAAAACATAACAAACTATAATACATGCAATAGTTTTGAAAAAATTCATTTGAATATTTTTATTGATTATTATTTATCTACCAACTACATTAATCATGCTTCACTCCTTCTTTAACCTTAAATATATGCAATATATAAGGAAAAATAGCTTGCATACTTTCTTCGGCACCCTTAGGTGAACCCGGCAAAGTAATCACTAAACTGTTGCCAATAAAACCCGCAATACCCCTACTTAACATAGCGTATGGAGTTCTTTGTTGCCCATAATCTCTTGCAGCTTCCATCACACCCGGCACCTCTCTATCAATTAAAGGTTTTATAGCATCTGGGGTAACATCTCTGGGCGACAAGCCTGTTCCGCCAGTGAAAATTATTAATTGATATTCATCTCGCACCAACTGTTTTGTCTCATGCTGTATGCTTTCAAAATCATCGGCAATAACTTTCTGACAAGCTACCGTTAAATGATGTTTCTTTAAATGCTCCATGATGATTGCTCCACTCTTATCGTCACCAATTCCTTTACTAATGCTATCACTACAAGTTATAACAGCTATTTTGATATTTTCAGGATAAGCGTATTTGATATCCGTTTTGCCCCCTTTTTTCTCTTCAAGTTTGATGTTTAAAATTTCTACCTGCTTATCAATGGGTTTTAACATATCATACATTGTTAAAGCAGTCACCGCCACTCCATGCATTGCTTCTACCTCTACCCCTGTTTTATATACGGTATGCACTTCTACCCGAATGGTAATTTCTAATTCATTGATTTCATAGGTTATTGCCGTATACTCAACAGGTAATGGATGACAATCGGGTATTACTTCATATGTTTTTTTACAGGCCAATAATCCTGCAGCCCTGCTGAATTCAAAAATATCTCCTTTAGGTACTTGTCGGTTTTTGATGGCATCTATTGTTTCTTGCTTAGATACTTTCACCACTCCTGTAGCAATGGCAATTCTTAAAGTAGATGATTTATGGGTAATATTAACCATGATTATTTTTTTGTGGCTTAATTATTTATTTTCCATTGATAACCGTCTGTATCAAATATCTCTTTTCCCCAAACAGGCAATTCTGCTTTGATGCTTTCTACACATGCTGTACATGCATCTATTGCAGCTTTACGATGTTTGGAAGAAGTAAATACAAATAAACATATTTCCCCGGTTTTTATCTTACCTAAACTGTGATGAACATGCATACAGGTTAATGGATATTTTTGAAATATTGCTTCCCGGATTTCATGCATTTTTTCTAACGCCATTTCCACATGACTGGTATATTCAATAGCTACTACCGTTTTGTTATCTATCTGGTCTGCGCGCACTTGACCTAAAAAAATATTATGTGCACCTATTTCTTTTTTAGTGGCGTGTTTAGCAATACTATCTGCAATAAAAGCAGCTGATATAGCACCTTCTACAAATATGTTTTTTGGTTGTTTGGCTTCCATTTTTTTATTGTATTATTTTCTTTTTTATTAATTCATTCACACCACCTCTTAAAGAATATACAGGTTGATTAGACTGGAGAAACATCGCAGCGGCCTTTTTGCTTCTGGCTCCAGATTGACAAATAAAGACGATCGGTTTATTCGTCAACTCGTCTATGTTTTCTTTTATTGTGGAGAGTGGATAAATTAGCGGATTCAAATCTGCAATGCTTGGCAATTCATTGATTTCTCTCACATCAACTAACAAGTAAGCTTCTTTATTTAATATCCAGGCCTCTGCCTCA
>JBIIAP010000098.1:0-9231 GCA_044239855.1 Sediminibacterium sp.
GGCGGCAATGGCTCCGGCAACCGGCGCAATAATTGGTATCCATGCATATTTCCAATCGCTGCTTCCTTTGTGCTTTATAGGTAATAAACTATGCATAATACGAGGGCCTAAATCTCTTACAGGATTAATCGCATAACCGGTTGGCCCTCCTAAACTCAACCCAATTGCCAATACTACCAGGGCAACAGGCAATGCATCAATAGACCCCAGGCTGTTGGTAGATTTAGTAATAAATAATACTACCAATAAGAAAATAAATGTTGCTAAAAATTCTGTTAGAAAATTTTGTTGTGCATTTCTAATAGAAGGTGCGGTACTAAAAACAGCAAGATTAAGTGCAGCGTCTTTGGTTTCGTTAAAATGATGCCGGTAAATTATCCAAACCAACAAAGCGCCCAGCATTGAACCAATTAATTGGGCTAAAAAATAAGCCGGCACCAAGGCCCAACTAAACTTTCCAATTACGGCTAATCCGATGGTTACTGCTGGATTCAGATGGGCGCCACTTACATTTGCAGTAGTAAAAACTCCAACAAAAACAGCCATTGCCCATCCAAAAGTAATGGCAATTAATCCTCCATTGTTTCCTTTGGTTTTATCCAATACTACATTGGCTACTACGCCATTGCCAAGTGTAATTAGCAGCGTAGTGCCCATCATTTCAGCAACAAAAGCATTCATACAACTAGTTTAGGTGTTTATTAAAAACTCAGCGCAGCGTTAATTGCCCTACTCCATCCACTGGCTAGTTCATTTTTTTGATCCATATACATATGAGGGCTAAATACCCGTTCTTTTTGCCATATATCTTGAATTTCATCTACCCCCGACCAATAATTTACTGCTAACCCTGCAAGGTATGCGGCGCCTAATGCAGTGGTTTCAACTGTTATGGGTCTAACCACGGTTGTTTGCAACAAATCGCTTTGAAACTGCATTAAGAAATTATTGGTTGTTGCGCCTCCATCTACCCGTAATTCCTTAACTGAAATTCCTGAATCTGCTTCCATGGCTTTGAGTACATCCATGGTTTGGAAGGCAATACTTTCTAGTGCAGCACGGGCAATATGACAATTAGTTGTTCCACGGGTAATGCCTACTATGGTACCTTTTGCGTGTTGGTTCCAATAGGGTGCGCCTAACCCTGCGAATGCAGGAACAATATACACGCCATCGGTAGAGGAAACCTGTGCAGCCAAGGATTCAACCTCTGCGGAAGTACGGATTATTTTTAGGCCATCTCTTAACCACTGCACCACTGCTCCAGCAATAAAAACACTTCCTTCCAGTGCATAAATTGTTTCGCCATTTAACTGCCATGCAATGGTAGTTAGTAGATTATGGGTTGATGTAACTGGTGTTTTTCCAGTATTCATCAACATAAAGCAACCGGTACCATACGTGTTTTTCACCATGCCCGGCTGGGTGCATTGCTGACCAAATAACGCGGCTTGTTGATCTCCCGCCATTCCTGCAATGGGTATTGGATGCGTTTCTTGCATATATGCCGAATATCCATATACCTCACTACTACTGGCTACTTTAGGTAAAATAGATTCGGGAATATTAAAGAGTTTCAGTAAGTCTGCATCCCATTGTAATGAATGAATGTTGTACAACATGGTTCTTGATGCATTAGACACATCGGTAGTATGTACTTTACCATTGGTGAGTTTCCAGAGTAACCAGCAATCTATTGTGCCAAATAATAAGTCGCCTTTAGCTGCTTTGTCCCTTGCGCCGGCTACATTATCTAGCATCCATTTGATCTTAGTTGCAGAAAAATATGCATCGATTAACAATCCTGTTTTTTGCTGAATCAGCGCATTGATGCCATCGCTTTTGAGGGAATCGCAATAATCGGCTGTTCTTCTATCTTGCCAAACTATTGCCTTGTAAATAGGCGTACCGGTAGTTTTATCCCAAATTACGGTGGTTTCACGCTGGTTGGTGATGCCAATTGCCGCTATATTTTTTGCACTTAAGCCTGCTTTTATAGTTGCTTCGGCGGCTACACCCATTTGTGTGCTCCAAATTTCATTTGCATCATGTTCTACCCAACCGGGCTGAGGAAAAAACTGCGTAAATTCTTTCTGGGCAACTGAAATAATGTTTCCTTTTTTATCAAATATGATTGCTCTACTGCTGGTAGTTCCCTGGTCAAATGAAAGTATATATTGTTGCATAACTTACTTTACAACAATATACAACATTTTAAGACTAAATTATTCCAGAACACTTTTGCTACCTGGATTTTAACCATGGCTTGGGATTGAGAAACACCCCTTTATCATTCATAATCATGAGTAATATAGCCCCTTCCCCATCAATGGAGGTTCCGGATTTACCTAAAACTGACCCTGCTTTAACTTCCTGATCTCGGGAGACTACAATAGAAGAAAGGTTTTTATACCCTGTAAAGTATTTACCATGCTTAACAATAACAATCATTTCGCCTGCCACTTCCGAAGTATTTACAACTTCGCCATCAGCCACGCAACGAACATTTGAGCCAACCGGTACCGCAATTTCTATTCCGTCTGATTTTTGGTTAAGTTTTGTGCCCTCCATTTTGGTTATACCGAAATCGATGGTTACTACACCATTAGAAACAGGCCAAGGTAAGCTGCCTTTATTGTTTTCAAAATTAAGTGACATCTCCATACCCTCGGGAGTAGACTCTAAAGGAGAGTAACTTCTATCTCTTGACATGGTAGATAAACCAGTAGTTGGTTCTGAATCTGCCGGTGCTTTTTTACCCGGTTTAGCAACAACCGTTCCATTGGTTTTGGCATTTGCCGCTGTTTCATTTGCCTTACTATTTGCCGCAGCTTTTCTTTGTGCTTCCAATAATTTTAGTCGCTTGGCTTCATCACGTTTTTTTGCTTCCTCAATTTCTCTTCGGATTACGGCATTTACCGCCAATACTACTTTCTGACGCTGTTTTTCCCGTTCTTTAATTTGCGTATTTAATTCCTGTTCTTTGTCTTTTATTTGTAATACTACCTGATCCTGCTCTACTTTATCGTCTTGTAAAACTTTTAATTGTTTGTTTTGAATATCGAGCGTACTTAATCTTTGCTTTTTATTGATGCTGAGTGTGGTAATCTTTTCTTTCAATAAAAGACCGGATTTTACAATAGTATTTGCCTGTGTTTCTCTGTTTTGTCTGTAACTTTTGAGATACATGGCTCTTTTTATAGCATCGTTAAAGCTTCCTGCCGAAAAAAGAAAGTTTAAATATTCGTAACTGCCTCTATTCTTGTAAGCAAAAACAATACTCTTGCCATATTTTATTTTAAGAGTATCGAGCTCTCTTTTTAGTCTGTATATGTCTCTTTCATTTAAGAAAATGGTTTCATCCATTTGTTTCACCTCCCGGTTAATATTATTAACCAGATTCTCTCTTGCGTTAATTTTCTTCTTAATGAGTGCAAGCTGCTTGAGCGACGATTTTTTATTTTTTTGCGTTTCAGAATACTGTCGGGTTAAATCTTCTAATTCTCTTTCGATTTCCAATTTTCGTTTTTGTAACTCTTCACGGGTTTGGGCAAACAAAGTCATCCCACTCAGGAAAACAAGTATAATCAGCAGGTATAACTTTTTAAACATATATTTTAAATAGAAGGTGAATGATTACTTTAACGTTCAAAACTGCTCTAAATTACTTAAGTTGATAATTTTTAGGTATTACAAAGGTATATTTTAACGGTTCATTTAGGGAGTACTCTTTAAAATCCATGTTAATATCCAACTTAGATTTCTCTGCCACTACCAATTTCCTATAGGTTGCGAACTGAAAATCGCCTAGGGATTGGTAATTACTGAAACTGATATCGCATGTTCTATTCCGTTGCATATCAATATCATCTAGTTTACTATGGGTAATTAACAGGTTGTTGCGGCTTAAAGTGATTAAATGTTTAAAAACAGCTCCAACCATTAAAACCAGTAAATCTTCATTTCCGTCTTTATAGGAAACGATATTGCTGTTTAAAAATATAGGATTTCCTATTAATAAGTCTTGAAGCGCATAAAAGTCAAAGGGTATTTTGGTAGATTCCTGAATAAAATCAATGGATCGGTATTGAACATATTTTTTGCCCACTTTACTTACTAATACCACGCTATCTTTATTGATTTTTATCTGCATTCCCTCTGCAGGAATCCCCATAAATGAACCTCGAATACGTATAAAGATTACACTATCTTTTGCCATGCTCAAATAAACCACATAGTTATCGGTACCCTGAGTGCTTTCATAATCTACTTTGATTTTTGCATTAAAGGTTTTAAAGTCGATACGTGTTTTGGCTACTTTTTCAATAATGCCCTGTACAATCAAGGCAGAGTCTACTTTAGGTGTTTCATGAATGATTACAACCTGAGCGGTATCTTTTTTGCTGATAGCCTCTTTAATAACGGCTACTTTTTTTACTGTTTTACAAGCATTTAGCGACCCGATACCAATTATGACCGTTAAGATTACTTTAGATATACTCATTATTTTAATCAGTTTTTACCGGTATGGCCAAATCCACCCTGACCTCTACTCGTTTCATTTAAAATTTTCACTTCTTGCCAAACTATTTTTTCAACGGTTTGAATTACCATTTGCGCAATCCGGTCTCCGGATTGAATTGTTTGCCTTTCATTCGACAAATTAATGAGAATTACTTTAAGTTCTCCCCTATAATCTGCATCAACGGTTCCAGGCGAGTTTAAGCAAGTAATGCCTTGTTTGATTGCTAATCCACTTCTGGGTCTTACTTGCGCTTCCATGTTTTCGGGTAGTTCGATAAACAATCCGGTTGCAACCAATGCTCTTTCCATAGGCATTAACGTTACCGGTTCTGACAAAAAAGCGCGAATATCCATGCCGGAGGAACCAATAGTTGCATATTCCGGTAAAGGATTATTGGATTTATTGATGATTTTTACCAGATTTTGTTTCATTATGCAAAGGTAAGACGAGAAGTGTTATTTTTGGGCGTAGTTCAAATAAGTACTGTTAAAATATATTTTGGTTGATGCTTAAAAATCTGGTTAGCAATATAGCTGATAATAAAAATAAACATTCATTATCTCATTCATATAGGAGTAAGCGGTTTGAGTTGTTCAAGACAATGCTTGCAAATATACCCAGGCCTATCAGGATTCTGGATTTGGGAGGCACTGAAGAATTTTGGACTGCAATGGGATTTAATGATTCGGAAGTGACCATCACTTTATTGAATTTAGCCGTTAATGAGTCTGTTCGGCCTCCTTTTTATTCCATAAAAGGAGATGCGACCCATTTGGATGCAATTGCGGATCAATCTTATGATGTTGTTTTTTCAAATTCGGTCATTGAGCATGTATATACCTGGGAGAATCAGCAAAAAATGGCTTCGGAGATCAAGCGGGTGGGTAAATCCCACTTTATTCAAACACCTAATTATTGGTTTCCTATTGAACCGCATTGGGTATTTCCGTTTTTTCAATTTTTCCCTCCATGGATCCGCATATTGTTAACCCGCTATTTTTCATTTGGACATATCGGAAAAATCAATAATTGGACTGATGCTGTAAATCAAGTAGCAGAAATCAGGCTACTTAGCAAAAAAGAGTATGCGCGGCTATTTCCACAATCTAAGATCTATCAAGAAAGATTTATGGGCATGACTAAGTCTTTTGTAGCAATAAAAGAATGAAAATCAATCAAATAGATCGATTTTTATAGTGCATTATCTTGGCAATAAAATCAAGATAATTTATTTACCTTCGCCACTTCCATATTGTGCTATTTTGTTTGCAACAGGTGGAGGTAATTATCATGAAGAGAAATCTACATTATTATAATATTACAAGATACCTGGCAGACGCTTTAGGGATTCTATTAGCTTATACCGCAACGCTTCTCACCTATTTTGGAAATTTGCTTGCTGATTTTAATGTTTTTTTCCTAACGATCAGCATTGTTTTTTGGTATATCCTTTCTCAATTTTCAAAACTTTATGCAGACCGGAGATCTAATAAGTTTTCAGAAGAAATTATTTTCATCACCTATAATACCTTGTTACTGGCAATATTGTTGAGTTCTTCCTTGTTTTTTATTGGATTAACCCCTATTTATTCAACCAATATTTTTATTGGGTATTTATTTTATATTTTTCTTTTTATCGTAGCAACCAAGTACATTCTACGTAAAAGTATTCATGCTGCACTGCATCAGGGAAAGCTTTATGACAAGATTTTACTAGTGGGCTCTACTCCATCCGCTGTAAATTATTATGAAACCATTAATAAATATTATTATTATGGTTATAAGTGTGTAGGGGTAATTGATGAAAATCCTGCAAAAATCAATGGCTGTAAGTATTATGGAGATCTTGATGTGCTGGATCAGGTATTGAAAACAGAAATAATTGATGAGGTAGTAATTGCATTACCTAACAGTGATTATAAGAATGTACAACGTTGTATGGAGATATGTGATTATCGCCGGACTAAAGTACGAATACTACCTGATCTTCAACAATATGCATCCTCTTCTATTAGTGTTGACAACATCGGGATTATGCCCACTATCAGTGTAATGGATCTTCCATTAGATAAATGGCAAAACAAATTACTTAAAAGAATATTCGACATTATTTTTTCTTTATTGGTATTTTTTACCGTTGGGCTTATTCTATTTCCATTGATTGCCCTTTTTATAAAGCTCACTTCCAGGGGGCCGATACTTTTTAAACAAGAAAGATGGGGGTTAAATAATCAAAAAATAACCTGCTATAAGTTTAGAACTATGGTGCAGGAAAGTAGTGATTTAGATGAAAATGGCAAGTATTTACAGGCGCAAAAAGATGACCCCCGTATTACATTGATTGGTGGTTTTTTAAGAAAATCTAATTTAGATGAACTGCCGCAATTTTTAAATGTACTGCTGGGAAACATGTCGGTAGTTGGGCCACGACCTCATCCAACCCCATTGAATATAGAGTCGATGCATACGGTAGACAATTATATGTTAAGACATATTGTACTTCCCGGCATCAGCGGATGGGCTCAGGTAAATGGTTGCAGAGGTGAAACCAAAACATCGAGCGATATGCAACGCAGGGTAGACTTTGATTTATATTACATACATAGGTGGACTTTTTGGCTAGACTGTCAAATTATATTACAAACTGTTATCAACATCATAAGAGGCGATCAGAATGCGTATTAAAATTAACCTGTTACTTTTTATTATTATACCGTTTACCCTAACGGCACAAACTATTTGGGAGAATCCAAATAGTGAGGTTTATCATTATTTGAATCGTCTTTCGCAAAAGGGTTTGATCGATTTCCAAAATATTATTCAACCGGTGAGCCGTGAACAGATTTCAGACTTGCTTTTAACATTACGCAACCAATCGGATAAATTGAGTGTAATAGAAAAAAAAGAGTTGACTTTCTATTTGCAAGAGTTTAAGCCAATTTCTGCTAATGATAGTGGCAGCGTTCACTTGATTAAAAAAGATGAGAACAATCGTTTAAGGGGGTTGTATATTCACAGCAAAGATTTTGAATTAAATGCCGACCCGATTGGTAGTTTAACCAACATATCCGGGAATGCCTTTAATTTCGTTCAAATGAGTCAAGGCTTGCAGTTCTGGGGTAAAGCCAAAAGAATTGGGTTTCAATTTTATTATCGTGATTATTCCGAAACAGGAAAGGGCGTAGATACATTTAGAAACTACACTCCGGAAGCCGGCATCATTCCATTAAATAAAAACTGGTCTACTACGCAGAATTATACGGAAATCAGAGCAGCCATCAATTACTCCTGGAATAAAGGATCCATCAGTTTAGGTAAAGATTATTTACAATGGGGCTATGGAGAAAACGGCCGCATTGTATTATCGAGTAAAGCACCCACCTACCCTTATATACGCTTTGATTATGCGCCATTTAAGTGGTTGCAATTTAACTATACGCATGCCTGGTTAAACTCCAATATTGTAGATTCGAATGCCACCTATAATACAGGAACAATTAACAGTGGCAGTGGCGATATTCGAGTACAGCATATCCCCAAATTTTTAGCCACGCATACCCTGTTATTTAAACCCATTAAAGGATTAGACATTGCAATAGGAGAATCGATTGTTTACAGCGATAAAATGGATATTGGATTTTTGATCCCAATTAATTTCTTCAAGATTTATGATAACAATAGAAGTAATTACCGAATTAATGCGGGTTCAAATGGACAATTCTTTATGCAGGTAAGTTCCAGAAACCACATCAAGAATACGCACTTATACGGGTCTTTATTTATAGATGAAATAAGGGTTACCCAGATTAATAATCCTGCCAAGAAAAGAAATCAAATAGGCTACACTTTAGGGGGATCTGTAACAGATTTGGGATTAAAGTATTTAACTGTTGGAACAGAATATACCCGTGTAAATCCTTATGTGTACAATAACCTTATACCAGCCCAAACTTATACGCAGTATGGAGATAATTTAGGTGATTGGATGGGTAATAACTTTGACAGATTGATGTTTTTTGCAAAATATACCCCAATACCTAAATTAAGAACTTATCTCAGGTATCAGACTATTCGTAAAGGAGGGGCAGGTACTCTAGAAGAGCAATATAATGCAGAACCACAGCCTTCCTTTTTATTCGACTATCAATTTAAGCGGAATGACTTGTTTTTTCAGGTATCGTATGAGTTGATCAATAACTTTCATGTAACAGGTAGTTATCAACAAATAAATCAAGCGCCCAAAAGTTCAGGAGCATATAAGCAAACCACCATTCAATTGGGTATTACTTATGGGTTAAAATAAGCGATGCAATTAAGTAATATACTTTCAGACAGACATTATAATCATCAGCCCAGCTGGCAGATTGTTTATGAATGGGAAAATGAAATAGCTCAGGCACTCCATTTAACTATAGCGCGAACCCCAAAAAATAAGTTATGGGGAGGATTATTTAAACAAAATAATCATCGTTTATTGAACAATAGATTTACTGATTATATCGACGCTTTTTTCACGCCTTCTGCATTCAATTCCTTATATTTTGAGTTATATACCAGACGGAATAAAGGGTTTTATAACAACCGGCATGTTATACCCATTATCATAGATTTTTGGAACACATCAAGTGTTGAGCGATTACAAAAGAATTACCGGCAGTGCCCGGGCATATTGGTTACCAGTTTAGAAGTGCTGAACTATTTTAAAG
>JBIIAP010000322.1:0-2757 GCA_044239855.1 Sediminibacterium sp.
TAAATTAATGATAAATGACGGGGTAGAACCGGAGATGGTTAAAGATATTGTTACCGGAAATGTAGATATGGATTTAGGGGAGACAGAAGTTACACCGGTGCCGATGATTGACCGAGTAATTGAAGAACCGGAAGAAGAGGTGGTAATTAATAAGAGAGAAGTGGCGGAAGGGGAAGCGAAGAAGTATGTAGTGTATTACAACTTAGATAAATCTTATTTAAGTGAGAACGATAAAGTGGTGTTGAATGAGTTGGTGAGCCAATTAAAAAAGAAGAAAGAATTAAATGCGGTAATCGGTTCGTTTACGGATTGTTCGATGGATATGGATTACAACATTCAATTATCAAACCGTCGTTCTGCAGCGGTTACAAAGTACTTAAAAGAGATGGGAGTTGCAGCGGGACGAATAATAGAGAGCCATTATGGTAAGAGCTATTTAGTGCAACAGTGTGAGGAAAATAAGTATGATGTTAAAGAGCAGTTGGCGAATAGAAGATCGGAGATTTATGTAACAGAGAATAAGAAGAAGAGTTGGGACGCGTTGAGTAAGGAGTTTGCAAATCCTCCAACAGTATACTCCAAAGACATCGAGAACCGTGAACCCATGTCCACACCAAGAAAAGATGGTCGAGGTAGAGCAAGAGATATCCGTGGAGGAAGGAATGCAATAGGTCAGACCGATGTAACATTGAATGATAATAATACCCCATCTCAAAGCGACAACGAAAGTGTAGCAGCAGAAAAAAGCAATAAGGGTAGAGGACAGTCACAATCGATGATGGATGGGGATACAATCGTGTTTGTGATATACTTTAACATGGATCAGTACGATTTAGGTAATTCCTTTGGCACCTTATTGGGATTAAAGGATTTAATGAAAACCTTCTCCGATTACCAATGTATTTTAACTGGCCACACCGATAATGAAGGCAGCGCAGCGTACGATCAAAAATTATCGGAACGTAGAGCCAATACGGTGAAGAATTATTTCATCAGTTACGGCATTGACCCTGCTCGCTTAAAATCTATTGGTTATGGTAGCCGAAAGCCAGCTAATAAATCTGAAGCAGAAGTGGCAGAAGGATGGAAGAATAGAAGAGTGGAAGTGAGGTTGTATAGATAATAATTGATAATGGATAATGGATAATGTATAATTGATAATAGAACGTTTCAATTATACATTATCCATTGTCCATTATAAAATAGAGTATAAAATTTCTCTTCTTTGCAGGGTACTGTATACTGTTGTAGGTTATCCTAAAAAGGCTTTAAATTTATTTTATAAGTTAAAATAATTATATGATGCAACTTTTTTTAACAAAAAATATATTATAATTAATTGATTATGAATGAATTAATTAATTATAGAATTAATTCTATATTAATATATTAAATATTATAATTAATTTCGTGACAGTTAAAATTTAATCCATGAAAAGCTATCTTAATATGAGAAGGGTATAAGATGACTGCAATCTTATTATACCTAAAAAAACGTTTAATCTCAATTAATCATTTCTCTATTTGATGTTGATCTAAATTTTATTTTAATAATGTTTTATACACAAATTAAATTGCAAAAAACAATACTTGCTTTTTAATTTTTGAATACATAATAAGTCAGCCTATTTGATGACTCTAATCAACAAATAACAACCAATATCCAAAACTTATGAAGAATTCATCTAAGCTGTTTGCAAAAGGAATCATACTTTCCGCAGGTATTACAACTGCTATTTTGGGATTATTTTCTCCTCGCGCACAGTCTACTATTCATTTTTTCAATGTAAGCTTTTCGAAGGTATCTGATCATACAGATTTTAAGCCAGTTGAGCCAGCAACTAACTGGTCGAAGAAACATCCGTCTACTAAACAGTTGAGTGTTGCTCCTGCATCGGCTGAATTGCTTACTGCCACTAATAAATCTTTGCTTAGCAATGATTCGGTAAGGGTAGGCGATGTGCCTAATTCTTTTATATCAAAGCTGGTTGCGTATCAGGCAATGTCTACTGTATCTGAGGAGGATAGTGTCGGCGTTGCCAAAGCGGTAAAGTATCTTTCCTCCGCCAAACAATTAACCTTTGCAGGTACCGATACCGATGGGGATGGCGTAACAGACGATAAGGATATAGATGATGATAATGATGGAGTATTGGATGCCGATGAATCGCCTACTTGTTTCTTTAACACAGCAGAAATAAATGAAATAGATAAGAGCGCTATGGTATCTATCAGTTCTACATTAACTACAAGTGCAGCAAATAGTGATTTTGCTGTGTTAACGGATAGTATAAGTGGCGCAGCTACATCTGTTGGTGCCGTTCAATTTGTTTTTTCACCAATTCAGGCCATTTTAAATGAAGAAATATATAAAATGACGTTTGCGCAACCCCTGCAATTGGATGCTATAATTATTCAGAAAAGAAGTATCGCACAGATTTTCCCCACTACTAACAGTTTGATGTTGCAAGGTTCAAACGACAACAGTACATGGACAGATTTACTAACTGCACCTGATAACTCGCCGCTTAATACCACCAGTGTAACGAATTCAGGAAAATCAGTAATAAATTCAAATAAGTTTACCATTCAAACCAATGCAGGTCTTTATAAATACTACCGAATTTTCGGGGTCGCAGCTGGAAATATTGGGTCAGGCTATGCTTGCGAGTTTTTCTTTGATGTAAAAGACAGCTCGTATCAACAATCTTCTTTTCCTAAAGCTGCTTGTACGAATGATTTTGATGGAGATGGGTT
>JBIIAP010000323.1:0-2750 GCA_044239855.1 Sediminibacterium sp.
AGTCATCAACTCATTAATATCTTTTTTCAATGCATCAAAATCAAGGCTATTAAATTCCTTGACATAGTCGAAGGACTCTTCCATTGGGTTAGACAATGAAGAGTACTGTCGAAGCACATTCAGCTTTAACTGATTAGGCCACCAATCTGTATTTCTTGTTCCACTACCGGCAGTTTGCTTAAGCGATGCGCCTGAAAAAGGACATTTACCTTCACCGCCCATGTTGTTTTGCGACGTGTTATTTTCCATTTTGTATGATTTATAAATTTATTATTTATACAATTTATCGAATTCCAAAAGTTCACTTCCAAAAAGTTGACAATAATACAGCATAAACACAATATTTGAAAATATCGGAATATCTTTATCTAAAATCGAAAACATGATCTTTGATGTGAAATATTATTCAAAAAATAAGAAATCACTAACAGCAAAATGAATGAATTGTTTATCAAATTTCATTTTTTATTAGATGGTTTATTTAAAATATTCATCCTTGTTTTTTTGATAATCAATCTTCATTTACACTTTACATGCTGATGGAAGTATTGCAACGTTCAGTTAAGTATTGATTGAGCTGAGATATTCTTGATTTTGATCACTTAATCTTATTTTTGTTGGATAAACCTACTGTTTTGGAATCACCTGTTTTATTGTTAACGCCTCCCTTTACCCAGTTGAATACGCCATACCCGGCTACAGCCTATTTAAAAGGGTTTTTGAATACTAAAAAAATAGCTGCTTACCAGGCAGATTTGGGAATAGAAGTAACTATTGCGTTGTTTAGTAAAACGGGTTTAGTAAAATTGTATACTGCAATAGAAAGTAAGCAGATGGTTTTTTCTGCTAATATTGAAAGGATTATTTCGCTAAAGGATAATTACATTCATACCATTGAAGAAGTAATACTTTTTTTACAGGGGAAACGAAATACTTTGGCGCATTTAATTTGTAGCAGATCATTTTTGCCGGAGGCAGGGCGGTTTGCCCAAATTGAAGAATTGCAATGGGCTTTTGGAAGTATGGGAAAGCAAGATCTGGCGAAATATCTGGCCACCATGTATCTGGAAGATTTGAGTGATTTAATTAAAGAAACGGTAGACCCTCATTTTGGCTTTAGCAGATATGCAGAAAGTTTGGGCAGATCAGCTAATTCATTCGATGAATTGTATGAAGCACTTCAACAACCATTAACTTATATTGATCAGATTTTAATTGATTTGCTTCAACAAAAAATGGAAAAAAATCAACCAACATTGGTTGCACTATCAGTTCCTTTTCCCGGAAATTTATATACGTCTTTGCGATGTGGACAATGGATACATGCAAATTTTCCAGGTGTAAAAGTAGTAATGGGCGGAGGATTTGCTAATACAGAGCTTCGTTCTTTGTCTGACCCCCGGGTTTTTGAATTCTATGATTTTATCGTTTTAGATGATGGGGAAGCACCGTTGGAAATGCTTATTCAATACCTAAATGGGCAACTGTTGCTGGAAGGACTTAAGAGAACTTTTACACTTGTTGATGGTTCCGTTAAATATATTAATAACAGTAGTTGTGCAGATTATAAACAAAGTCAGGTGGGCACTCCTGATTACAGTGATTTTTATTTAGATCAATATATATCGGCTATAGAGTTAATCAATCCAATGCATAGTTTATGGAGTGATGGCAGATGGAACAAATTAACAATGGCACATGGCTGTTATTGGGGTAAATGCACGTTCTGTGATATCTCGCTCGATTATATCAAGAATTATGAACCTATTGCAGCTTCGTTACTAGTGGATAGAATGGAAGAAATGATTTTGCAAACCGGGCAAAATGGGTTTCATTTTGTAGATGAGGCAGCTCCTCCATCATTAATGAAATCTTTGGCAATAGAAATTATCCGGCGAAAGCTGGTAGTAAGTTGGTGGACGAATGTGCGCTTTGAAAAAAGTTTTACGCAAGATCTTTGTTTGTTACTTAAAGCATCAGGATGTATAGCCGTAAGTGGTGGTTTAGAAGTGGCATCTGACAGATTACTTGAATTGATAAACAAAGGCATAACAGTTGCTCAAGTTGCTAAAGTTTGCAAAAATTTTACGGACTCCGGCATTATGGTGCATGCATACTTAATGTATGGATTTCCTACACAAACAGCCCAAGAAACGATCGACTCTTTGGAAATGGTTCGTCAACTTTTCGAGCTTGGTATTTTGCAATCTGCATTTTGGCATTTATTCACTATGACAGCGCATAGTCCGATTGGATTAAATCCGGAGAAGTTTTCAGTTAAAAAAAGGGCTGCAACATTAATAAGCTTTGCTAATAATGATATAGAACATATTGATCTAAATGGCACTGATCACGAAATTTTTGGATATGGATTAAAAAAGGCACTGCTAAATTATATGCATGCCAGTTGTTTTGATTTCCCCCTCTACCAATGGTTTGATTTTAAAGTGCCCAAAACCAACGTTGCTCCTGATTTTATTCGAAAGTCGGTGGAGGATGCGGTACTTTCTCATAGTATAAATTCAAAAGTAATTTGGTTGGGTAAGCTGCCAAAAAATGAAATTATTCAAAAATCTAAAAAGGGTAATAAGTGGGAAGTAATGTCGCTAACTTTTGTTTCAATAAGCAAAGAAATGACTATTACTATAGAACCTTCCAAAGGACAGTGGTTGTTGAATATGTTACCCAAGCTAAGTATTTATCATAATAAGCAACAATCACTGCAGTTTATAAAGGATGATTATGCATCT
>JBIIAP010000324.1:0-2749 GCA_044239855.1 Sediminibacterium sp.
TGCCGGTTATGATTTAGCAATAGAGGCATACCAAAAAGCTATTAAAGATAAATATCGTTTCTTTAGTTATGGAGACGCGTTATTGATTATTTAATAATACCAATAACTACTTATGAAAGCGGAATACTTTGTATTCCGCTTTTTATTTTTTATGAACGACTCAATGCTCTTTTCTTAATCATCCCCCCCTTTGTATCTTTAATACTGTGCATAACAACAAATGCATTAGGATCAATTTTTTCTATTTCGGTATTAAGCTTACTTATTTCAAGTCGGGTAATAACGGTAAAAATAATATCCTGTTCATTGGTATGACCATGTTTACCAAATCCCCTTTTCCCCTTGTACACCGTAATACCTCTACCAAGTTGTTCGGTAATCATTATTCTTATTTTATCGCAATGCACTGAAATAATAGTTACGCCGGTATATTCTTCCACTCCTTCAATAACAAAATCCAATGTTTTAGAAGCAGCAAAATAAGTAAGCATAGAATACAAGGCTGTTTCAATAGAAAGCATATAGGCGGCAATAGAAAAAACAACGATGTTGATTATGGTAATGATATCGCCAATGGTGGAGCCTAATTTACGGCTTAAAAAAATTGCTAAAACTTCTGTCCCATCAAGTACTCCTCCGCCTCTTACCGAAAGACCAATGCCCGCGCCTAAAAACAATCCTCCGAATACGGCTACTAGTAATTTATCTTGCGTAACCTGTGGAAACTGAATGGTAGCTAATACTATAGCTAACCCAATTATAGCCAAGCTAGCTTTAATGGCAAACTGTTTTCCGATAACATTAAATCCTAAAACAATAAATGGAATATTGATGATTAATATTAACACGTATAGTGGTAAATTAAATATTTCAGCTGCAAGCAATGAGATACCTGTAGCGCCACCATCAATGAAATTATTGGGTAATAAAAAACTTTCTAATCCAAAAGCAGCGGCAAAGATGCCTAATGTTATATAGAACAAATCTTTTAAATAAGCGAGTACAGTTATTTTAAAAATACGTGCGCTTTTAGCTCTCAAATAGCCGCTATAAGTTAATTTACCAATAGTTGTAGGATGCTTTCTATTGAGTAGATGAATATTAATAAAGTCTTTGATGGTGTACTTCATAGTGATAAAAAAACTAATTAGCTTCTACATACGCTTTAAAATTATTTAATATTGCCTGCCATCCTGTTTGTTGTAATTCAACGCTGTTTTGTGTTTCCGCATCAAATCTTTCAATAATTTCAGTGGCATCATTTACACTTTTGAATCCTACAATTACTTTTCTATTGTCGCCTAAAGTATATTCAATGATTTTATGGGGTACGATGTTATCATAAATACCCCAAAAATCAAATCCAAAGCTTCCGTCTTTGGCCTCCATTCTGTAGGAGAATTTTCCACTAATCATTAAATCATTTTCTGCACTGGTGGTATGCCAATCGGCAGAAGCAGCATTCCATTTGGTAATGTGTTGTATGCCTGTAAAATATTCCCAAACCTTTTCTACAGGGGTATTAACTAATACGTTAACTGTTATAACTGTATGATTCATTTTTTGATTTTACTATTTTATAATCCAAATAACCCGCTGTTTAACAATTGCAGCGTGTTTACTTTCTGATCAGCAGGTACCAATAAAGAAATATTGTGTGGACTACCTCCATAACTTACCATGGTTACAGGTACGTTTTTTAATGAATCAAATATTTTTTGTAATACATTTTTAGTTTGCGCAATTTCATTGCCTACAATCGATACAATCGTCTGATTTTTCAATACATCTACTGTTCCAAAAGGCGCTAACTCCTGTACAATTTCATTTAAAAACTGGTCATTATCAATGGTAACTGAAACAGCTACTTCAGAAGTGGTAATCATGTCGATTGATGTTTTGTATTTCTCAAATACTTCAAATACTTTTCTTAAGAAACCATAAGCCAATAGCATTCGGCTACTTTTAATTTTAATAGCTACAATACCATCTTTAGCTGCCATTGCTTTTACGCCTTCACTTCCGGCTTCTTTGGTAATTACGGTTCCTGCTGCTTCCGGTTGCATCGTGTTTAACAAACGTACCGGTACATTTTCTTGTTGCGCCGGCCAAATACAAGTGGGGTGTAATATTTTAGCTCCAAAGTATGCAAGTTCAGCAGCTTCATCAAAGCTAAGTTGTTCAATGGCAAATGTTTTACTAACAATACGTGGATCATTGTTGTGCATACCATCGATGTCGGTCCATATTTCGCACACGTCTGCTTTGGCAGCTGCGGCCACCAGAGATGCGGTATAATCGCTGCCGCCGCGCTTTAGATTATCTACTTCACCTCTTGCATTTTTACAAATATATCCTTGTGTTATAAAAATATTTATATCTGAATGTTGTTGTAACAACTCATTTAACTTAGTTCTAATTGGCTGCAATTGTGGTTCTTCATTTGCATCAATCGACATAAAGTCTAATGCTGGCAACAGCGCATGATTAATACCAATTTCTTCCAGATAAACACAAAATAATTTGGTACTCATTAATTCTCCCTGCGCTAAAATATCTTTATATAAAGACTCACTGAAAGAGATGAGTAAAATAATGCGTAAAAACTCGAAGTGTTTATCAATAATTTCATTTGCTTTTTTTCTGGATTCCTCTTTGGTTACCAGTTGTTGAATGAAATTTTTATAGTGCTCATGTAATTGATCTATTCGAAGACTAGCAGCGGTTTTATCACCTGAAGCCAGATGAT
>JBIIAP010000325.1:0-2744 GCA_044239855.1 Sediminibacterium sp.
AGTTGATTGTCTTCTGCTACAATGCCAACTACCTCAGTATTTAGGATAATATTTTCTTTGCCAATTCGCTGGTACAATTCTTCAATAATACTAAAACTGCCTCCTTTAATTCTATATGCAGCATGGTTATTGGCTGGCACGAAGTATTGTTGAGGCGGTTCAAAAGACATTGTTTCGAACAAGGCAATGCCTTCGGTATGTTGTTCAAAATAACCAATATTCAGTTCTGCTAAAAGTTGAATCAGGTGTAGGTGTTCTTTGCTAAACCAAGTGGCTCCCATTTCCATGGGTGTATCTTGTTTGCCATACACAGTTTCTATACGGCCACCCAAACGCGTTTGTGCTTCTAAAACTTTGACCTTAATCCCCGCTTTTTTAAGTTGATATGCGGTTGACAATCCACTTAAACCTGCCCCAATAATTATTACCTCTTCCATATTTAATTTTTCAAACCATCTATTTTAGGCCTTGAGCTTTTCTAAAATAAAATCTCTACTTGTTTTTCCTAATTGCTCCTGGCCCTCTAAAAATTTTTGTCGTACTGCTATGGCTGTTTTTTCACTGCTTTCAGGAGTCCAACCCGGGGGCATAAAAGCTAAAGCCAATTTATTTCTAATCCCTTTGGTTGCTTTTAAATCATTATACAAACAAATACATTCACCAAAGTAAAAGTCAATGAAATTAGTTACATCCATTTCTCTGGTAATTCCATATTCAATCTTTACTTCGTCTTTTTCATTTTGCAAAGTACCAAACAACCAATCCCAAAACGGAAGTAACACACAAAAATTGGTGTCCATATATAAAGGGTTTTTCGCATGATGCACTCGATGATGGGAAGGCGTGATGAACAATTTTTCTAGTATACCCAACTTGCCATTTTTAAAAGCATCTTCACCAGCATGTATAAATGTACCCCAGGTACCATCAATCACCAATATGATAGCCACCATTTCGGGCCTCACACCCAAAATCATTAATATAGGTACTTGTATGGCAGCGGTATAATAGCCTTCGGCAAAAAAATGCACCCAGGCCACCGTTAAATTCATTTCTGCCGGTGCATGATGGGGTGAATGTAAGCACCAAAATAATCTAACACGATGTGCTGCAAAATGCCAAATCCAATAAGAAAGCTCCCACATTAAATACGCATACAACCAACCATACCAATTTCTTTCAACAGTAAACAAAGCAAACTTTTGAAAAAAGGGCATCATTTCAATGTAAACAAAAATGATGATTAACTTAGCTATATTTTCATTAAATACTTTGGCTAAAAAATTAGATTTATATCTTCTAAAAAACTCTTTGATAAAAGCGGTATGCCGTATGTGACTGAAAATAATGGATAACTGTTGGTTAACTTTTTTGCCACTGATAGATGCTTTTAAATCAGCAAGCTTATTGTTAAAATTCTTAAAGGGATTCATCTTAACAAATAAGCGAATCATTTCTACCAACAAAAAGAAAGTGGTAAGTATAGAAAGCAAAGCCATCACCGACTGGTAATATATTTTTTTCTGAATTGGATCGGCCAAATCATTCAAATACCCCATTCCTATAAAGCTTTTTATGCTTCCATCTACAAACGAAATAATGGTTACATAAATAATGGATATGGCAAAACCTATAAATAATAGGTTTTCAATACTTCTCCAAAAGGATTTAATTTTTTGCATACATATACTGTTGATTAAATTTAGTTAAAATATTATATTATAGGTAAAAAATCTAGCGTAATTATCTGCTAAGTTTTTTCCAAAACCAATTTAAACCAAGCGAAATTTTAATTTTACATATCGAACAGTAATTATACTTTCTCGATTTAAAAAAGGGTAATACATACAACCAATCCCCTCATTACCTGAATTAATTTTTCTGCTTCACACACCTTCTTCACCCTATTCAACTATTATACCCTAAGCACCCAATAAATTGCGCCATAATATTCAAATTTTACAGTAAATTTATTACCATAATTAACCCACCGTACTAATATACTAACGCATGCAAAAACTAATCGGTTGCTTACTTTTTGTTGTATTACATTGTACTGCCCATGCAAGCTTAAATACAGATACCCTTAAAATAAAAAAAGTAACAGACTTTAAATTTGATGGAGTAGCTAATCAGCATTGGGATATTGCCGATTGGCATAACCTTATTCAACTCGACTCCAGTTCGCTGCCTTATGATGCAAAGTTTAAAATACTGTATTCCGATAGCGGCATATATGTGATGTTTTCGGGCAAGGATCATACCATCACCTCTACCTATACCAAAGATTTTGAGGATTTATTCAGAGCGGATGTGTTTGAAGTGTTTTTTCATCCGGAGCCTAAAACACCTATTTACTTAGAGTATGAAGTAAATGCTTTAAATGCCGAACTAGTTTTATTGATTCCTAACGTTAGCAAAAAAAGAATTGGTTGGGCGCCCTGGAAATATACCGGTAAACGCAAGGTCATCAAAAAAGTACAAGTACTTTCCACCAATGATCAAATGCAACTATGGACTGCAGAATTATTCTTTCCTTTTAGTTTATTTGTAACCCTCCAAAACATTGATGTTCATAAGGGTACTTGTTGGAACGCCAATTTTTACAGACTTGATTATGATACCGGTGACATGATTAAATGGGCATGGTCACCGGTAATCAAAAGCTTTCATGAATACGAAAAATTTGGCGTGATACAATTTGATTGATCAACCCGTTAGTTTGCAGGCTCTTTCTTATGCCA
>JBIIAP010000099.1:0-9170 GCA_044239855.1 Sediminibacterium sp.
CTCACATTGCTATTGCAAACTTAACCGCTGAAGTGGCCGATAAACGTTTTAGTAAAGACAAAACTACTTTAAGAAACCATTTATTACATAAATCCAATACTGCATCCAATGATCTTTTTACGCAGCCCATACCAGGCTTTAAACTGGCAAGTGACTTTGTAGAAAAGATTACCAATGATTTGACCAATCAACATCTATCGCAGTTAGTTGAAAGTATTTTGAGAGAAAGCGGCATTATTAAGTATGCCATGGGGCATGCTGAAACAGATTGGTATATAGCCATCCTAAACAGTTGGATAGATTTTATGAATACCATAGCTAAAAACAATCCTTCTTTTACCATCATCGACTTAGTGTCTAAAATTGAAGTGATGGAAAAAGAGCGGTTTTGTATTCCATTTGTAACCAACTTACAACAACCTGATGGTGTACGAATCCTATCTACACCGGATGCTACAGATACAGCATTCGATTTTATTTTTAAAGTAGAATCGGATATTAATCATAATGAGCCGCCCACATTAGTTCAAGATCCTGCCAATTTTGTTGACCGGGTTCTTGGGAAATTTGTAATGAATGTTAGTGCATTAAACAGTTATTTACATTGCCCATTACAATTTTATTTTAACTATGTAGTAAAAATTCCGCCTGCAAAATCAGAAGCAATGGCATTTGGTTCGGCAGTGCATTATGCATTAGAATGTTTGTTCAACAAAATGCAAACGAACAATTCATTTCCTTCTAATGAAGTGCTACTCGAAGACTTTAACCAGTATATGCAGCAACATCGTATTGATTTTACGAAAGAGCAATTCGATAGAAAATTATTGCATGGAAAAAATGTACTTACCAATTACTATAACTACTACATACATGAGTGGAATAAAATTGTAGTGGTTGAAAGAATGATCAACAATGTAATGGTTAACGAAATTCCGTTAAAAGGAAAATTAGATAAGTTAGAATTTAATGGCAAAAAAGTAAATGTTGTAGATTATAAAACGGGGAATGTTGAAAAAGCTTTAGACAAATTAATGCCGCCCCATGAAGCCCAACCACATGGCGGAGATTATTGGCGGCAAGCTGTATTTTATAAAATATTGGTAGATAATTATGCAGGGGGGAAATGGCAGGCAGAAAGCAGCGAGTTTGATTTTATAGAACCCAATCAAAACAAAACATTTCAAAAGGTTAAACTAATGATTTCACCGGCTGATATTGCAACAGTAACCCATCAAATTACTGATGTTTGGAACAAAATACAACAACGCGAATTTTATACAGGCTGTGGCAAACCCAAATGCAGCTGGTGCGATTTTGTGAAAAAGAATGTGAATTTACAATAGCTAAGTTTAATTTTAAAAAAGCTACTTCTTCTAAAAAAATGGCAGTATTTTTATCAAATGAAATGCTCTTTTGTAAAGAATTCGCTGCTGTTTTTATGCAGTTCATTAATTATTATTTTTTGTGCAAGTTCATGCGCCAACATCATTCCCCCCGGTGGCGGCCCTAGAGACAGCTTGCCTCCCAGATTGGTATTCGCTTTGCCGAAAGACTCTTCCACTAAAATTTCGCCTAAAAATATCACTTTAAATTTTGATGAGTACGTAACGCTTTTCAACGTAAATGAAAACCTGATCATTTCCCCTACCATAAAAAACAACCCTATTGTAGATTATAAGCTAAGAGTAGTTACCATTAAACTAAAAGATTCGCTGGACCAAAATACCACTTACACCATTAATTTTGGTAATGCAATTAGAGATGTGAATGAAGGAAACGTAATTAAAGACCTTACGTACGTTTTTTCTACCGGGGCCCAACTCGATACTTTAACGTATAAAGGCAAAGTATTGTTAGCAGAAACCGGAAAAGTAGATTCCACTCTTTTAGTAATACTTCATCAAGACCTCCACGACTCTGCCATTACTAAAATTCGGCCGCGTTACTACACTAAGATTAACGGAAAAGGAGAATTTAATTTCAACTACTTACCGGCAGGTACTTACAGGGCTTATGTTTTACCCAATGATTTTACCAGAAAGTATGACGACAGTACCAAACTTTTCGCTTATAAAACTGCTCTACTCAATATTTCAAACAATACTCCCTTAGACACTTTTTATGCTTTTCAAGCATTTAAGAGAATTGATAAGCCAATTAAACTAAGTGGCGGTTCCACTAAAAAAGAAAAACAAGACAGTATTATTAGGGTAAAAACCGATTTAGAAAGTGGGCAGCAAGATTTACTGGGCAATCTGCATGTAACTTTTAGCAAAAAACTTAAACAGTTCGATAGCAGTAAAATGATCTTAAGTGATACCAACTACCAACCCATTATTGGCTACTCCTTGAATTTAGATACCAGTAAAACCGTCTTAACATTAACCTATCCATGGAAAGAGACGAGTCATTTTAAGCTGATTTTACAAAAAGATGCTGTAAAAGATTCGGTGGGAAATATTTTAGCAAAAGCAGATACGATTAATTTTAGAACCAAGCTAGAATCGGATTATGGCAGTATTAAAATCCGATTGAATAACCTTTCGTTGGCTGCTAACCCAGTATTACAATTTGTACAATCTAATCTAATGGTAGAATCTGTTCCTTTAACCGGAAATGAATTGAACAGAAAACTATTTAGAGAAGGGAGCTATGAGTTAAGAATCTTGTATGATTTTAATAAAAACGGAAGCTGGGATCCCGGCAGTTTTGGATTGAATAAAACACAGCCCGAAATTGTTCAACTAATACCAAATATTTTTAATGTAAAAAGTAATTGGGATAATGAGCTGATCATCAACTTTTAATAAGATACTTACATCTTTTCCACGTATGTAAATTTTAGCTATCTATAGTATAATCTTGTAGTAATTTTACTAAATGGCAATTATGTTACAACAGCTCGACTTATTTGAAGTACCAATAGATGAGGCTGTTGTGGTATTTAAGAAAAAGAAGGCACCACCGATCTACCCCGCCGATAACCAGGAAGATGTTTATGAAGCAAAGACTGGAATAAATCAACCCGGATTATTTGATAATATTGTATCTGAACCTGAAGTTGCTTTCATTGCTGAGACCAATCAACCGGAAATTGCTGCAATAATTGAAGAAAAGATACCAGAAGAGTCCATTGAATTGCCAGAAATAGTTGAAGTACCACAGGTAGTTGAAACTACTAGTTCAATTGCAACTCCAGAAACAATGCTTGTTGCTCCTGTGATGGAGGAGCCGGCCACTATTTCAGATGTAATAAGCCAGCCAGCAGCTGAAACAGTAATACCAATAACAGAAGTGCTGCAAGAAGAGCATAAAGAGCCTATTATTTATGCCAATGAACAAATAGTAGTTAAAATAAAGCCCAAGCCTAAGGCCGCTACCCCTAAAAAAGAGGCATCTATTGCTGATCAACCCAAAACAGAGCAAAAAAGAGGCAGAAAATCTTATAAAGAAATAGATGCATCTGTTGATCTGGTAGACGTTCCTGAAGATGAAATTCTTAATCAAAAATTGTATTACACCATCAGCGAAGTAGCCGGTTGGTTTAAAGTAAATACTTCATTGATCCGCTATTGGGAAAACGAGTTCGATATATTGCAACCCCGAAAAACCAGAAAAGGCGATCGTTTATTTAGAGTAGAAGATATAAAGAATTTACAATTGATTTATTTTCTATTAAGACAAAGAAAGTTCTCTATTGAAGGAGCAAAAATTTATTTAAAAAATAATCGTAAAAACTTAACGATAGAAACACAGTTAATAAAATCATTAACCGGTTTCAGGTCTTTTTTGAAGGAGTTAAAAGAGGTTTTTTAAATACTACTTATTCCCCCGCTTTATAAATCAATACATCTTTAGAAGCTGCTGCAGGCTTTATTCCTGCCTGTTCCATTAACTCAATTATTTGTAAAGTAACCTGTTCTTTATGAAGCAAAAAATCTTCTAAGCTTTGTGTTATATCATTAAAGTATTCAATATTAATTACGTGTGCATTTTTTCCGGTATCAGTTAAATGTACCGAATTATTTTGTGAGAAAGGTGCAGCTATTAATTGATGAATGTCTTGTATTAATTTTTTTAATTGTGCCGCGCTTGCATTTAAATCTATTTCCAGTTTTATTTCTGCTTTGCGCTGCGTTCGCATGGTAACATTATCTACAATAGTATCTACCATTTGCTTATTGGGTACCGAAATATGCGTTTTTTCCTGCGTACGAATGCGTGTGCTTCTTAAACCTATTCGTTCAATATTTCCTGTAAAGCCATTTACTTTTACCAAATCGCCGGTGGTAAATGGCTTATCAAAAAATATGATGAATGATGCAATTAAATTTTCCATGCTTTCTCTGGTAGCCAATGCAATAGCAGCTCCTACGATACTTAAGCCGGTTAATAAGTTGCCAATATTTCTGTTAAATGAGAAACGCAGCACCAATAAAATTCCGATGATTACAATTAGTACTTTCAGAAAGTCTTTAAAAAAAACAATCAATTGATTATCTGTCTGGTCGTTGGTTAAATTGGCCTTGTCTTCTAATATTAAAGCGATGAAATCTATGACTCTTAAACAAAGCCAAATAATGGTGATGATTAACACACCATTGGTGATTGCTGCAATTACATCACTGAGCGTTATTTTAAATATTTGAAAATTAATTGCTGAAGGAAATACCAATCCATCAAACGCTATTAATGCAATAAGTACTACAATGAATATGTCTAAGGGGTGAATTACCAATTCGAGAAAAGATTCTCTGGCAACATTTTTGCCTGCTTTGCTAACCAGCTTGTATAATAATTTGGCTAAATACTTTGAAAAAATTCTTTTAAAAGCCAGGGCAAATAATAGAATGGCTAACACTATTAAATAGCTTTCTACTTTGTTACTCCAAATTACTTGATGCAAATATGTATCCATAGCTAATGGTAATAATTAACTGAAGGTTTTTAATGTTAAGTCCGTTCCGTTAAATTCGGCATAAGTGAAATTACGAATCCAGTCGCCCAGATTAATATAACGGCTTTTGTCTGATAGTTTTAAATCGAGGGGAAAATGTCGGTGTCCAAAAATCAAGTAATCGTAGGGTACTGTTTTAATCACTTCTTTAGCATAAATGATTAACCACTCTTTGTCTTCGCCTAAAAATATTTCATCTGCATTGCCCGTCTTTTCCCGGCTTTTTCTACTGAAATAATTAGCCAGCGCAATGCCTACTGCAGGGTGCAACAACCCGAATAATTTTTTACAAACCGGGTTTCTAAATATTTTTTTAATGAACTTGTATCCATGATCACCGGGGCCTAATCCATCTCCATGGCCAATTAAAAATTGTTTATTGTTCCAACTAAATACACGTGGTTCATGATAAACCGGAATATTCATTTCCTGTTCAAAGTATCCACTCATCCACATATCATGATTGCCCACAAAAACATGAATAGGAATTCCGGCATCCGATAGTTCCGCCATTTTACCCAATAATCTTACATAACCTTTTGGTACCACATTTTTATACTCAAACCAAAAATCAAAAATATCACCAACAATAAATATAGCAGCCGCAGAAGCGCGTATGCTTTCTAAAAATGAAACGACTTTTTTTTCCCGGATTAAACTCTCCGCTGCATTAGGCGCCCCTAAATGAAAATCGGATAAGAAATAAATTTTTTTATCGGGTGCAATGGTCATGGTTCTATGATTATTTCTTTTCTAGCAAATATGCCAACAGATCTCCACTTTCTATTAGTTTTCCATTGGTTAGGGGCTGATTAAACCAATATACCCAAGCTTCTTCCTGATGATGATTAAAATAAGCAGTGGTGATGTTCCGAATGTACAAGGGCGTTTCTCCTTCTTCGCCATTGATCCCCTCATAATCATCTAATTGTGCTAATGCCCAAGAAAATTCATCCGGATTTTTAATGAGATATAATTCACCTTTAATGAAAAAATTTTCATCGGCCGGTACGCCTACAATATTATTGCCCAGGTCAAATAATTTGCCTTTAATATGCGCTTCAGATTCCAGCATAAAATACTTGCTGATATACGCATAAGCAGGGTGCTGAAAACCGCTTCTAAGAGAGCTGTATACAAATAGCCTTTGCGGATAATTGTTCATTGGTTTATATTATCATTCATCAATCAAAAAGCAAAACACTTCTTTGGGTCCGTGTACACCCACCACCAGTGTTTTTTCGATATCAGCGGTTCTACTGGGTCCTGTTGCAAAACTCATTAATGTAGGTAAATTATTACCATAACGCAATTTCATTTGCTGCAGTGCATCATCAATATCATACACCAGTTGACTGGTTTTTGCAATACAAATATGTATGGGTGCATACACACTAACGGTGCGGCCGCTTTGCTGACCACTACTCAATAACATACTACCGGTTCTGGCAACTAAAAATTCGCAATCTGTAATGGCTACATCACAATTATTTAAATCATCAGAATAGTAAATATTGCATCCGTTTTTTTCTAAAAAAGATTTCAGGGCCTCATCTCTGCAATAGATTCTTGACCAACTTCTCTTTTCAATTAAGCTATGTAATTGCAGCACCAATTCTTCGGAATTAACACAATAGGAAAACTTACCTAATAAGCCCGAAAAGTTTTCTGCAAATTCTACTTCCAGCTCTTCTTTCGAAGGCATGAAGTGGGGTGGATTGTAGGGTACTGTTGAAAAGGGAACAGACACTTTTATGGAAAGTGCCTGTTTAATTTTATTCAACATATGTTCTCTTGATTCACTCATGATTCGGTCGATGGTGTTTCGGTGTGGGAATTATTTTCTGCACCCGGAATAACAATGGATTCGGGTTCTATTTCTAATAATTTTTTCTCTTCAAAAGGTCGCTTACCAATCAACAATTCTACGTCACTTTTATGCAACACTTCTTTATCTAACAACTCTTTAGCCAATACTTCTACTTCATGTTTTTTCTCGGTTAAAAGTTCTATTGTTCTAACATAGGCCTTTTCAATAATACCTCTTACTTCTTCATCAATTATTTTACCTGTTTCTTCGCTGTAAGGTTTAGTAAAAGTGTTTTCCTGTGTTGGATCGTAGAAACTTACATTCCCCACTTTAGTGTTCATACCATAAGCAGTAACCATGCTGTAAGCAATACGGGTAATTTGCTGTAAATCATTAGAAGCACCGGTAGAAATTTTTCCGAAGAAAATTTGTTCAGCGGCTCTTCCTCCTAATGTCATGCAAATTTGATCGATCAGCTGGTCTGTATTGTATAAGTATTGCTCGGTTGGTGTGTATTGCGCATAACCCAAGGCAGCAGTACCGCGAGGTACAATGGTTACTTTTAATAAAGGGTATGCATGTTCCAGGAACCAACCACAAATAGCATGTCCGGCTTCGTGATAGGCGATGATCGCTTTTTCGTGCGGAGCAATGATTTTATTTTTCTTTTCCAATCCTCCAATAACCCGGTCAATTGCATCCTGAAAGTCGCTCATATCTACCGCTTCTTTTCCTTTACGTGCTGCAATTAATGCTGCTTCATTACATACGTTGGCAATATCGGCACCGGCAAAACCAGGTGTTTGTTCTGCTAACTTATGCAGGTCTAGGGTTTCAGATACTTTAATGGGTTGAAGATGTACTTTTAAAATTGCTTCTCTTCCTTTTACATCAGGTTTATCGATAGATATCTGGCGGTCAAATCTTCCTGGTCTAAGTAATGCGGTATCTAATACATCGGGTCTATTAGTAGCAGCCAATATAATGATGCCGGTATCTCCTCCAAAACCATCCATCTCTACCAATAACTGGTTTAATGTATTTTCTCTTTCATCGTTGCTCATGATGGCATTTCTACCACGTGCACGACCAATAGCATCAATTTCATCAATAAAAATAATACAAGGTGCTTTTTCTCTGGCTTGTTTAAATAAATCACGCACTCTGCTGGCTCCAACACCCACAAACATTTCCACAAAATCGCTACCACTTAAACTAAAGAAAGGTACTTGTGCTTCACCGGCCATAGCTTTAGCCAATAAGGTTTTACCGGTTCCCGGAGGACCCACCAATAATGCACCTTTCGGAATTTTACCACCTAATGAAGTATATTTTTTAGGGTTTTTAAGGAAGTCAACAATCTCCATCACTTCCACTTTTGCTTCATCTAATCCTGCAACATCTGCAAAAGTAATATTCACTTTAGCGCCTTTGTCAAAAAGCGTAGCTTTAGATTTTCCGATGTTAAAGATACCACCTGCACCGCCACCGCCAGGGCCGCCACTGCCCATCTTACGCATAAATAATACCCAAACACCTACAATAAGTGCCAAGGAAATAATGGTATTAAGAATTGGACCGAAAAAATCGGGGTCAGTACCCGGGTTTTCAGGTACTTTAGCAATTTGAGGATTAGCAGCGTATAACTCTTTTAAATCGTCTTTAAAACTTTTTAAATCGGTTACTTCAAACTCAAACAAAGGCACGCCTTTTAATTTGGACTTATCCTTGCTTAAATCTTTTTTAAATTTGGAAACATAATAATCTTTAGAAAGACTATCTAGCTTAATATAAACGCGGATTCGATCTTTATTTTTAATGATGTCGATCTTTTCGACATCACCTTTAGCCAACATGTTATTCATGAATTCTTGCTCATTGATAGACGTTCTATCAGGCGAAAAACGCATGAATTGAGCAGAAAATAAGACTATTCCAATAATAGCATAGATCCAATAAATATTAAATTTAGGACCTTTTTTAGGGCTATCCCCTTTTTCTTTATTCATCTCTATTTGTTGACGATTTTCCTTTGCCATATTTTATTTCCTCTTGTATAACGATTTACGTTACTTTGTTTTTGAGTTACATATTATTCATGCATCTGAGCAACCGCATCACTCCACATTTCCTCTAACTGATAAAACTTTCTTGATTCAGGATGCATCACATGAACTACGATATTGATATAATCTATCAGCACCCATTGGGCTACTTGTTTTCCTTCATGCTTGTAGGGAGCTTCTCCGCAGTTTTGCTTTACCTGATGTTCTATAAAATCTGCAATAGCTTTCACTTGGGTTGTACTGGTTGCTTCACAAATAATAAAGAAATCGGCTGCAGCTTCATGAATCTTTCTCAAATCTAAACTGATGATGTGCTCACCCTTTTTATCCAGTA
>JBIIAP010000100.1:0-9128 GCA_044239855.1 Sediminibacterium sp.
CACATAATACATCATCGTTGGGAGCAGCTTCATTTTTATTCATCACAGTATAGTAATGAATTACAAATACAGCCCTACACCTATAAAATGATTCAGGGTATTGATTTATATGAATGCGTAAAAAATGAATCTTCAACACATAAAAACATTCATTGGCTCACAGATACTATTCTACATATTATTAATGATGAAGCAACCAATCATGCCGGAATAGTACTGAGCAATCAAACCATATATGCTACTAAAGTATTCAACAGCATATTGTTTGAACCCATACAAACTACAACCCATCAATACTATTTTCAACAGCATTTCAAAGGCTGGGTAATCAAGTCCACAAAACCTTGCTTCAATCAAAATATTGCCACATTCATGGATTTCAGGGTTTCACAGGAGCATGGAACCACTTTTATGTACGTACTACCTACTTCCTCCACTACTGCCTTGGTAGAATATACCCTTTTTACGGAAGAGTTATTGCCGCAAGACGCTTATGATACTGCATTGAAGCATTATATCGATCAATTTCTACATATTGATAGTTATACTATTGAACACCAGGAATATGGAATTATACCTATGACCAATGCCAAATTTAATGTAGTGAATGGAAACATCATACATATTGGAATTGCAGGTGGACAGGCTAAAGCCAGTAGTGGTTATGCCTTTAAGTTTATTCAAAAACGCACAGCTGAAATTATATCATCACTCAAGTCCAACAAGCAATTTATGCCCTCTAATTCATTTAATGTAAAGAAAGGTATGTTGTATGATAGTACTTTGTTAAATGTATTGCACCATAAAAAGATGGGTGGAGCCGATATTTTTGCACGCATATTCAAATCAACTAAAGCCTCGAAAGTCCTGTCTTTCTTAGATAATAACAGTTCTCTTTTAATAGATCTTCAGATTATGAGCAGTGTACCTACAAAAATATTTCTACCTGCTGCCCTGAAAGAATGGTTTCTTTAGTTAATTACATTTTCTATACCTAAATTTGCCTGCTTTTATAAAGTATATAATTATTTATAATATCGGTCCCGTAGTACAATGGATAGTATAAGAGTTTCCGAAGCTCCAGATCCAAGTTCGATTCTTGGCGAGACCACTTTTATTTTAATGGAAATTTTCAATACCCCCAATAATAAAGCTGAATACTATTTAATGATTAATTTTCCATAAAAGCGCCCAATCTTATCTGTAATGATCTCTTTTTGCAATATATTTAGCATATTTTATTTAGATGCTGCAAGCTTTACAACAACATTTTATTGAACTTTTTGGAACTTCACCATTATTGTATCGTTCTCCGGGTAGAATAAATATAATAGGTGAACATACAGATTACAATGGTGGTTTTGTTTTACCCGCGGCAATTGAACAAGCTGCTTATATTGCCATTTCTAAACGTTCAGATAATCAACTGCATTTACATGCAATGTCGTTGAATGAATCTATTATCTTATCTATCGATTCACTAGAACCAATTCCACATGCCTGGTCTAATTATATTGCTGGTGTTGCGGATCAATTTATTAAAAATTACAAGTTAATTGGTGGGTTTAACCTGGTATTAAATAGCAATATTCCAATTGGTGCAGGATTATCTTCCTCCGCGGCAATTGAGTGTGTGGTTGCTTATGCATTGAATGAACTTTTTGATTGTAAAATGGATCGGTTGGCGCTGGCTCATCTTGCTCAAAAAGCAGAACATCAATTTGCCGGCGTACAATGCGGATTAATGGATCAGTTTGCAAGTATGATGGGTGCGCAAGATCAATTAATTAAGTTAGATTGCCAATCTTTACAGTATGAATATATACCCTTTAATATTCATAATTATACGTTAGTATTATTCGATACCAATGTAAAACATAGTCTGGCTACTTCGGCTTATAACGAGCGCAGACAACAGTGTGAACAAGCAGTTGAATGGATTAGTCAGTCAGTACCTCTTATTCAATCTCTTCGCCAGGTTAATATGCCAATGTTAGCAGAATATGTTTTGCCTAATAACGAACTGATTTATAAAAGATGCAGTTATGTGGTCAATGAAATTCAGCGGGTAGAATCAGCTTGCACCGCACTTAAAAATGGCGATCTTTTAAAATTGGGAAAACTAATGTTCGAAACGCATCAAGGGCTCTCTGCTGATTATGAAGTAAGTTGTAAAGAGCTTGATGTACTGGTTGAAACTGTAAAAAATATTCCCGATGTAATCGGTGCACGTATGATGGGGGGCGGTTTTGGGGGATGTACCCTTAACCTTATTAAAACAGAGGCTGTTGAAAAAACAATTCATTCAGTTCAACAAGTTTATGCAAAAACAATTCAGGCTTCACTGCCCACTTACATTGTTGAAACAGCTAATGGTACCAGCAGAATAGCATAGTATCATTTATGCTTAATACTTTATCAACTGTATACCATAAAACCATTAATTGTTCGTCTTCTGGTTACTTACCAAATGCCGAAATATTAGTGCTGAATATTTTTATAGCAATAGCTAAAAGTATTACGCCAAAGAATTTTCTTACTGCATGTAGTCCCGATTCTCCCAATGCTTTTTTAATAATCCTCAAAGACTTTAAGGTTACATAAACAATAATAAGATTAATTAAAATCCCTGATAATATATAGGCCTCATCATAGTTCGCCTTTAATGACATAATGGTAGTTAACGTACCACTTCCGGCTATAATTGGAAATGCAATAGGCACTACCGTTCCTGATTTTGCATTTGCATCGCCCTTAAAAATCTCATGTCCTAGTACCATCTCTAACCCCAATAAAAAAATTACAACAGAACCACCAACCGCAAAAGAACGAACATCTAATCCCAAAATATTTAAAAAAGGCTTACCGGCATATAAAAACAAAATCATTAACGCGCCAGAAAAAATCGTAACCTGTAAGGAGCGAATTCCGCCCATTTTTTCTTTTAATGAAATCAGTAGGGGTATCGATCCAACAACATCTATTACCGCGAAAAGAGTAAATGTTACTGTCAATAAAACATCTAACTGAATATTCATATCTATTATTTTATCAAATATACATTTTTACTTTTGACCGCCTTATTGCTTGTTTTGTTTAATTAAAATTAATGTGTAATTATCTGATTATCAATTTATTAATTTCAAAATAAAGTTTTCTTTTAAAATTTAATTGCTAAAAAAAAGCTATCAAAGTAATTGGCATAGACGTTAAATTATATGTATTGTCTATTAAAGTATTAGAGAAAATTTACAATTTTAAATCCATTTGTTAAGAAATGCAATAAAATGCTTGTATTATTTTAATTTTTAATTGAACTTTACACTTAAATTTAACAGTAGAAAAATAACGGATTCATCAATCCGGATATTTATAAATGTCATGGAAATCATTAATTTCTTCCTGATAGATATAAATAAAATATATTCTTATGACTAAAACTCGGCTACTTGTAGTGCTTCTTTTATTTGTTTGCAGAAATTTGATGGCTCAAACTTCTGCAAATGCCAGCTCCGAAATAAATTTTTATAATAATACTAGGGACGACTTCAATTCAATTGAACCTTTGTTAATAACGCATGATTATAGTTCAATTCAAAATTTTGCTCCTACACTCACAAAAGTCTCACTAAATAGCAGTAATAAAAATATTCAACGTGCTAAACTAGGAGATACAATTATCTTGAGATTTACTTCTAGTGAAACAATCGTTAACCCAAGTGTATTAATTGAGGAGAAACCTGTTAATGTTAAAAATACAGGAGCAAATAATTGGGAAGCATCTTTGGTAATAGATACCACTATTGAGGAGGGGTATATTGTTTTTAAAATTGATTATAATGACATTGCAAATAATCAGTACAAAAATTTAAACACTACCACAGATAATAGTGAGGTTATAGTAGATAATACTTTGCCATTTGTAATCAGTGTTTTACGTAAGAATCCTACACAACAAAAAACGCTTTCTACCACATTAGTTTACCGGGTAACTTTTAGCGAAGAAGTTACCAATGTACTTCCAGAAACCCTCAAGTTCAATACTTACGGAAAGATTAAAGGAGTCATCAATTCTATAGCCAAAGTTTCTGCTACTATTTACGACGTTACAGTGAATATTACCGATGGTGGTACCATTACATTAGATTTTATAAACAATAGTGGAATTAAAGATTTAAGTTCCAATCAACTCAATAATGAATTTAATACCAGGCAAACTTATATAATCAATAGCGCACCCGAATGGGTGAATGCAAAAGACACCAATGATTTGATAGCGTGCTTCAATGCAGATTTTTATCTAAATGATGTTGCAACAATTTTGGATGTAGATTTAGATCAAGTGATAACATGGTCCATAACCCGACAGCCTAAAAATGGAGTTCTTAGAGGGTTCCCACTTTCTTTGTTTACCTTTTTTGAGATGGTACAACCCGGAAATTTATTGTATCATCCCAACGCAAATTTTATCGGTCAAGATACTTTCTCAATAAAAGTAAGTGATGGGATCCTTTCTAAAACTTTAACCATTAACTTAAGTGTTCATCCATTGCCCCCATTGTCGTTATGGGTGAGCGGAAAAAATATTAGTAAAGGCAGATACGTTTCATTTGTTGCAACCGGTACAGGAGACTTTAAATGGCACCCGGCAAAAAAAGTGGAAGACTCCACTGCTGCAAGCACCAGTGCCAAAATTATGGATACTACTCAGTTTATTCTTACATTAACCAGCGCGCTTGGTTGTACCTCGTCTGATACGGTTATTATTAATGCAATTGAAGACTTTTATGTGGATGCCCCAATTGTATTATCTCCAAATGGAGATGGTTTTAATGATTATTTTGTAATTGAAAATATTGATACATATCCGGAAAATAAAGTGCAGGTGGTTGATAGAACCGGTAAAATTATCTTTGAAAAACAAAACTACCGAAATGATTGGAACGGGTATATAAATAATAGGATACTGGTTAAAGACAGTTATTTTTATGTAATCTGGACAAAAGGGCATATTGCAAAAAGAGGTTCAATTACTGTGGTGATGTAAATATTATTCACCCAACAAGTGTTGATTATGATGAATAAAAAACTATTTAAAAAAGGATTGGTAACTGCAATACTTGTTGTATCGGCATTAACCTTGCATGCTCAGCAACAATTAGCAAATACGATGAGTCAGTATTTTCATAACCGAATTTTATTAAATCCAGCATATACAGGTATTGATGGAAATAAACTGTATGCCTTGCAAAACAGGAGCTATCTCCAATTTGAAGGAGCTCCGGTGATGAACAGTATTTCCGGCGAAGTTTTATTTGGTCAAAACAGCGCATTAGGTATACAGGTATTAAATGATAAAAGTGGGGCTTTATTACGTTCAATTGGTGCATTAAATTATGCTTATCGAGTAGAGGTAGGGGAAGAGAAATATATCAGATTAGGTGTTGCACTGGCTTTTAATAGTGATCGCTTAAACGCTGCTATGTTAAGGCCGGCCAGCCTTTCCGACCCTGCAGTTCAAGCAAATTTAACCGAACAGAAAATGTATGATGCCAATTTTGGCATAGTTTACAATAGCAAAAAAACAGACCTGTTTTTATCTGTAAACAGAATAGGAAATAACTTACAAAGCGAATGGCAGATTGCCAATTTATCTTATTTAAATGTAGGAGTGTCTTATATTATTTTTTTAGATGCCAATGAAAAAATATTTTTAAAACCAATCTCTATGTTGCATTTATACAGAAGAACCTGGGCGGTGGCAGATTTTGGATTCCAGTTGAATTTTAATCAGGGAATTAATGGCATGGCTATTTATCAAACTTCTGGTAATATAAAAGCCGGGGCAGGGATAAAAATTTCAGGTACAGCAGAAGCAAATTTCTTCTACCATACAAACTATCAACAAGCAAATACTTTCAGTCAACAATTCGAAATTGGGTTGGGAGTATATTTGGGTGGAAAAAAGAAATGAGTTGATTAATTTAATTCAAAATAAAACTCCGTAATGTTTATCATAATCAACATTACGGAGTTTTTACTTTACCACCTAAAAGTGAAAATTAATTCCGGCATTGGTTGCAATCGGAATACTGTTGAACCCTCTTAAATCAAAAAATTGTTTATTGGTAAGATTTTGTATGTCAACAAAAAATTTCACCTTTTCATTTAATAAATACGATGCATAACTATTCATGATGAAATACTCAGGAATTAACATATCTACCGATTGGTAGCCACCAATGTCATATCGCTTTCCAACATATTTAATACCAACACTTGCATACCATTTTTTAGTATGATAGTCAATAGATGCATTAATATTAATGTTGGGTCTTTTTAATCCATAATGGTAGGCTGTATCTACAAAACTATATCTGCTTTGAGTAGAATCTTTAATAGCAAGAAAAGTTATGTTTGTTTGAAAGTCAATGTGATTGCTTAATCGTATGTTGTTTTCATATTCAATACCCAATACACGTTGCTTGAAAAAGTTAAAATACTTTGAACCGATATAGTCATAATCTATCCCATCCTGTATGGTTCTATAAAACCCAACCAGTCGATTATACAGTACAGTTGTTTTATTAGATATGCCTAATTCTATTGTAGTACTTCTTTCAGGTTTTAAATTTATGGTACCGCTGTATTGATCAAATAATTGATAAAGAGAGGGCGCCTTAAAACCGGTAGCAATACTTCCGAAAATCCTGGTATTATCGGTTAATTTAAAAGAAGGATTGAATGAAAAGGTAAAATGGTTACCAAATTTTGAATGTTTGTTGAATCTAACTCCTAAATCTGTAGCAAAGGATTTATTCGTATTCAACATTAATGAAGCGTAAACAGAGGTTAATGTAGTAACTGTATCACTAAAAGTACTGCTGTAATCTCCATAACCACTCACGGAAAAATAATGGTTGTTCATGTTTATTTTTCTAAAGTCAATGCCTTGTAATAAATTCAATAACGGACTTAGGCGAATGTTCGTATACAGTTCTAAAAAATGGGTAGTTGCAAAATATTGATCACGCAAATAATACGAAGAAACCAACTGATCTAAGCTGTCTCTTTCATAATTCCGTTTTGTTTCGCTGAATTGATAATTGCCGGTAATATTTATTTTGGTTGATTTGTATTGAAACCCACCACCGGTTTGTATCAGTTTGTTTTTGATGATTTGGTGTTGGTCATCTCTAAAAATACCATCATCCACATCAGATTGGTAATGTGTTTTTGTACCGAAAGCTTTTACACTTAACGATTGATTGATTTGATACAATAGGTTCGCACTCATGGTGTTTCCGGTATATCCATCTTTATCGAATTTGTTGCTCTTTAAGCTATCATACGCTGAACTAAATCCACTTGTTTTGATCATACTATTTCTTAAAGTATACGTTAAGTGGTTCGATTTGCCATACAACTGTAAATTATGCTTTAAAGTGTTGAAACTTCCCGCAACAATAGCTGCTTTTATATTTATGGGCTTAGCAATATTTTGTTTTTGAGTAATGATATTAATTACCCCTGCAATTGCATCACTACCATAGATAGTACTTTGTGCGCCTTTGCAAACTTCAATTCTTTCTACATCATTTAAACTGATGAAATTTAAATCGAATTCATTGTTAATGGTAGATGGATCGTTTACCGGTATGCCGTCTAAAAGAATGAGCGTTCTTCCACTTGCGGCCCCTCGCATATACACTGTTTGATTAGTGCCGGTATTATTGTATGCACCATTAATAGTTACGCCAACTGTTTCGTTTAGTACTTGAGCAATGGTTTTGCCGGCACTTTTTTCGAGTTGATTTTTGCCGATCACCGATATTACTTTGCCAGTTGTACTTTGTTTCTGTTCCTGCTTATTTGCAGTAACAATAATTTCATCTAACACATGTGAAGATGAACTGTCTTTTTGTGCCAGCAGTTGATTACTCATAATCAATGCTAAGTAGAGCATAATTTTTTTGCCCATTGTTTTTAGTTTTTAAATTAAACAATGAGCTTTCAGGAAATTAAAAAATCGCGAAAAATAAATGACCTATACAACAGTCTTTTACGTTCCATGCCTTTCACCCGAAAGCCGTGAATGTTGTTTGTAACTGGCAGGTCTTCTGGCTCTCCCGACTTTTAAGTTTCCTTCCCATTCTATTTGCTAGAACAGTGGATGCAGTTACTTAAAAGTTTGCAAAAACAAGCATCGGGATTACAGCTACGGGGATAGCGCCGGATTTACACCGAACTTCCCTTTTAATCATCTGACTGAGGCAGCTGAACCAATTACATGGCAAATGTATTAACTGATATTTTCCTAAACACTAAATGTTATAAACGATATCTTAATAACTTCTTTTTGTAAATTATTAGCTGCTTAAATCAAATAAAACTTTATAATATATCTGGTAATAAGTAAACATATTTACTTATTTTCAACAACTAATAATAAAAAGTATATTGCAATGAAAGGCAACCAAAAGCTAAATCTGTTTAGTTTCACCATGATTGTTGTGGGATTAGTAATTGGTATGGGTATTTTTAGAACTGCTGCAACCAGCGCCAAACATGCTATTGAACCTTCTGTATATTTTAGTGCCTGGATAATCGGCGGTATCGTTGCACTTTGCGGTGCACTTACCTATGCAGAAATTGGAAGCCGCTTTCCTGTTACTGGCGGGTATTATAAAATTTTCTCCTACGCTTACCACCCCAGCATTGCATTTGCCATCAATTGTATTATTCTCATCAGTAATGCCGCCAGCCTTAGTGGCGTAGCTTTAATTGGTAGCGGATATATTACCAAACTGTTTCCGGGTATTAACTGGACAGATATGGATAAAGCATTAATCAGTTGTATTGCAATTCTTGTTTTTTATGGGATTAATTTAATGGGGCTCAAAATGAGTTCTAAAACACAGAATGTGTTGATGATGATTAAAATCACTATGATTGTAGTGTTAATTGCAGCCCTGTTTTTTCCGCATGCTGCTGCAAATACTGCTGCCGTATCAAATACGGCAATACCCTCTATGAGTTGGTTACAAAGTTTAGGCGTGAGCTTAATAGCCGTTTCATTTACTTATGGCGGTTATCAGCAAACCATCAATTTTGGCAATGACGTTCAT
>JBIIAP010000326.1:0-2714 GCA_044239855.1 Sediminibacterium sp.
TATCTAATTTCATTAATTTAGGTTCAATAGTTATTTTTATGAATTCCTCTTCCTTGTCTCTGCTTTCTTTTGATAATAGCTTCAACATAATTTCCATGGCGCTTTTTCCTTGATTATAAGAAAACTGGTCTACAGATGCCAGTGGAGGATGAGCTGCGTAATAACAAATGGGTAAGTGCGCAAAACTAACAAAACTAATATCTTGGTTAATCTTAAGTTTCATTCTGGTTGCTGCATTGGCTGCATCTAAAAGAACATAGTCATTAAACGCAATGATAGCAGTTGGTTTGTTGCTTTTGCTGAGTAATTCTTCTGTTGCCTTGTGTACGCTTTTAGCAGATAAATCACAAGCAATAATTAAAGATGGATCGAAACTAAGATGGGCTTGTTGTACTGCATTTTTATAGCCTTCCAAACGTTCTTTACTGGCCAGTAAATTGTCAGGCCCATTAATCATTCCGATAGCTTGGTGGCCTAAGTCTCTTAAAAAATTATAAGCTTGCGTAGTACCTGAAATAATATTACACCATACATAGTGAATGTCTTTTAAATCCGGAACCCTGTCAAAGTAAACTACCGGAATTCCATATTTTTTCATCAGCTCAAAATGCTCGTAGTTCACGGTGTTTTTAGAAATGGAAATAATTAATCCATCTACCCGATGATTTTTCATGGTATCTACCAACTGTTTTTCTCGCTCAAAATCATCGTGCGACTGACCCATTAAAACAGTATATTTATTTTCATTGGCCAAATCTTCAATACCACTGATGGCAGAGGAAAAAAATTCTTCCGAAAGCGAAGGAAGTATTACACCAATGGTAAATGTTTTTCTTTGCTGAAAAAATATAGCAGTTTGATTAGGCTCATAGTTTAACTCTTTTGCAAGTCGCTGAACATCTGCTTTGGTTTTTAGCCCAATGCTTTTATGATTACTTAGGGCTCTGGATACACTGGACGGGCTTATATTAAGCCTTTTAGCAATTTCTTTAATGGTAACAACTTTTTCCATGGGGGGTAGGAAGGGTTCTTTGCCAAATATAGAAAAAATCACACAAACGATTGTGTATTTAATTATATATTATGTTAACGATTCTTGAATTAACTTTCCTAAAAATTAAAAATAGAAGCATGTTAAAATTCAATACCATATTTTGTTTAATCTTTATCGGTGTACTTACCAGTAATGCTCAAACATTAGCTCCATATAAAAACGCTTCACTGACTGTAAATCAACGTGTTGAAGATTTATTACAGCGAATGACTCCGGAAGAAAAATTCTGGCAGTTGTTTATGATACCGGGTGATTTAGACAATGCAAAGCCTAACCAATACCACCATGGAATTTTTGGTTTACAAGTAAGTGCATCTGCAGTAAGCGCAAACGTTGCACAACAAATGATGAACTATGGTACCAAAGAATCGGTATCAGCATTAATTCAAAAAATAAATCGCATTCAAAAATATTTTGTAGACAGTTCCAGATTGGGCATTCCCATTATTGCCTTTGATGAAGCGTTGCATGGAATAGTAAGAGATAATTGTACCGTGTTTCCGCAAGCTATCGCTCTAGCTGCAACCTGGGATACCACATTAGTGAGAAGGGTATCTGCCGCTATTGCCTTACAATCAAGAGCAAGAGGATTAAGACAAATATTAAGTCCGGTGATAAATATTGCCAATGATGTGCGTTGGGGTAGGGTAGAAGAAACGTATGGAGAAGATCCGTTTCTTTCTGCAGAAATGGGTGTAGCTTTTGTTCATGAGTTTGAAAAAAGAAACATCATTACTACACCCAAACATTTGTTAGCAAATGTAGGAGATGGAGGAAGAGACAGCTATCCTATTCATTTTAATGAAAGATTATTGAGAGAAATTCATCTCCCACCATTTGAAGCCGTATTTAAAAGAGGCGGTACAAGATCTGTCATGACTTCTTATAACTCTATAGATGGAACTCCTTGTACATCTAATTCCTGGTTATTAAATTCAATTGTAAAAAAAGAGTGGGGCTTTAGTGGATTTATAATTTCTGATGCCGGTGCAGTAGGTGGTGCAAATGTATTGCACTATACTGCTAAAGATTATCCGGATGCCAGTAAACAAGCTATTGCAGGAGGGTTAGATGTTATTTTTCAAACAGCTTACGATCATCACACTTTATTTAATCCTCCATTTTTAGATGGATCATTAGATACACAAACCATAAACAATGCAGTAAGAAGAGTACTCAAAGCAAAGTTTGAATTGGGTTTATTTGAGCAACCCTATGTGCCGGAAATTGCAGAAACAGCCGAACAAATTAACGCCTACAAAAAAATAGCCAAAGATGCTGCAGTAGCATCCATGGTGTTATTAAAAAACAATCATAAAGTATTACCGCTTAGCAGTAAAATAGGTGCTATTGCATTAATAGGGACTGATGCTACAGAAGCAAGACTAGGTGGGTATAGTGGACCAGGTTCCGGAAAAATATCTATACTGGATGGACTTAAAAAAAGACTGGGTAGCAGTGTACAAATTAATTATGCACCAGGTTGTGGAAGATCAACGGATGAATGGAAAATAATTCCGGCAAATGCATTAAGTACGGTGCGTAACGGTAAAGTAGAGCAAGGTTTGTTGGGTGAGTATTTCAATAATATTACCCTAACAGGCAAACCAACCATCACCAGAACAGATGCTACTTTGAATTTTCATTGGACTTTATTTTC
>JBIIAP010000327.1:0-2711 GCA_044239855.1 Sediminibacterium sp.
ACCAACTGAGTCGGCAGCTACAAAACCATCTTCTAAAGTTACACCGCTAACAATCAGGTCTAAATCCTTTTTAGTTACGGGTTTGTCGAGTGTTACTTCGTAAATTTTCTTTACTTCAAAGGAAGGGTGGGTAAGCTTTTGAGCCAATTCTCCGTCATTGGTAAGTAATAAAACTCCGGTGGTATTTCTATCTAAACGCCCAACTGGGTAAACTCTTTCAGGGGTAGCATGTTTAATTAAATCGAGCACCGTTTTTCTGCCCTGTGGATCACTGGCAGTAGTAATAAAATCCTTCGGTTTGTTTAATAAAATATACACCGAATTTTTTTGTAAGAAAACAGCTTTCCCTTTTACAACCACTTTGTCTGACTGGGTAACTTTTAAACCCGGTTCAAATATTTTATCGCCATTTACAGTTACTTTGCCTGCTTTTACTAATTCTGCTGCTTCTCTTCTTCCACATACACCGGCATGTGCTATATACTTATTAAGCGGCATCTGTTCAGTTGCAACTGATTGCTCCTCTTTTTGATTTCGTGTTGCAACTGCTGGCGTTGATTGTTTAGTAGCGTTGGGTTTAACATCTCTTTTATCCCCGATAACTTTATGAGGTCTTTCTCCTGCAACATGTTTATCTACTTTCGATATACCTTTTGAAATTGGTTTTCCACGGTTATTGTCCGGTTTCTCCCAAACTTCTCCACGCGCTTTCGCTTTTTTCTTTTCCCGCATCTCTTCACCTGCTGCACGTGCTTCTGCCTTAACCTTCCGCTTTTCCTGGCGCATGGCTTCTTTAATAGCACTACCTTTTTTCTGATTGGTAAACTTGCTGAAATTGTCTGTTCTTTTTTGCATCTTTTTTAGTTTGCTGTTTTACAACAGGGTGTATAATTCAAAAGTAAAAATTCAAAAGTCAAAATTCAAAACCTCTCAATTTTAACTAGTCTAATTTTTTACTTTTTACTTTTTACTTTTGACTTTTATTCGCGAGCTGCCCGCATGCAGCATCTATGTCTTTACCTCTACTTCTTCTTAAGCGTGCATTCACTTTGTTAGCAGCTAATATATTCATAAAGGTTTGTACATCTTCTTCATCCGGTTTGGTGAACTTAAAAGCATCAATGCTATTGTATTCAATGATGTTGATTAAGTCGGCCGGAATTTGTCGGAATACTTTAGTAAGTTCTTCTGCGTCTTTTGCAGAGTCATTTAGGTTTTTAAATAAAATGTATTCCAGGGTTATTTCATTACCTGTTTTTTTATAAAAATAGTTGAGCGCCTCAATCAACACTTTAATGTTGTTGGTTTCATTGATGGGCATGATTTGATTGCGCTTCTCATCATTCGGTGCATGTAAAGAAAGCGCCAACTTAAATCGAACTTCATCATCTCCCAACATTTTAATTTGTTTGGCAACACCTGCGGTAGATACGGTAATCCTTTTCGGACTCATAAATAAACCATCTTCGGCAGTAATGCGCTCAATGGCTCTCATTACATTGCCATAATTCATCAAAGGTTCCCCCATGCCCATGAAAACAATATTGGTTAATTTCTTTTCATAAGCCTGTTCACTTTGTTGATTAATCAATACTACCTGATCTACAATTTCATCGTACGTAAGGTTTCTTTTTCTGTCCATGTAGCCGGTTGCACAAAACTTGCAACTTAGGCTACAGCCAATTTGTGAAGAAACACAAGCAGTTTTTCGTTCATTAGTTGGGATTAGAACCCCTTCAATATTGTGCCCGTCAAAAGTGGTAAAACGACTTTTAATGGTACCATCGGTACTAAATTGCGTGGCATTTACTTTTAATGCCGGGAGCGAAAAATCAGTTGCAAGTTTGGTTCTGAGATCTTTACTAAGGTTACTCATGTCTTCAAAACTATGGGCATGTTTCTGCCAAATCCATTCCTGTAGCTGTTTTAAACGAAATTTCTTTTCGCCAATACTGTTAAAATAGGCTTCTAAATCTGCCGTACTTTGTAGGCGAATGTTGGGTAAAGACGAACTCATGACTGCAAAGATTGCTTTATTTTCTCATAAAACAGAAGAGAGTAGCAATTATTAACTATTTAAAAGAATATTCATTGATCCATATTAAAAATATTGAAGTTGAACCAATTCTGATTTTCTGCGTTATTTTATAAACAGATAATCTATTAAATTACATCGAATATTAAAAAATCCCTTTATGAAAAAAATCGTTCTTTTCCTTTTTTTAAGTTTTGGTTATGCATTGGTTGCTAATGCGCAGGCTAGTCAGACAGAAACTGATACAGTTGTTTTAAAACAATACATTGGCAAATACAAGTTCCCGGAAGGTAGTGTAGTAAATGAAATAGTGGTGAATATAGAAAATGGCGGATTAAATATGATAGCAAGTGTAGGAACTTCTCCATTGAAAAAAAATGACGGCGATGTGTTTGAAATTACCTTGTTTCAGGGGATTGCTAACTTTAAAAGAAATGATGATAAAAAAGTGGTAGGGGTAAGTATTAATGCGATGGGTTATAACCTGGAAGGCACTAAAGAGGAAGATCCTGCCGAAAAGAAGACTGGCAGCGGAAAGTAATAACAACCACTAATATCAATTGAATGGTAGACGATGTTGGTCTACCATTCAATTTGCAATAACGCTTCTTGTTTAATAGTTTGTTGTTCTCCTGATAGTAAATTTTTCACTGTACAAGTCCCCTCCGCTAATTCC
>JBIIAP010000328.1:0-2703 GCA_044239855.1 Sediminibacterium sp.
TGGGAGAGATCTATGATTTTTATATGCGAAGCAATTTCATTGGCTGCTAAAAATTTCTTTGCATCACCATGTCCAACACAAAGAAACAATACATCAATATCTTGACTTAATTGATCAGTAAAAAGCATTTCAGTTTCACCCAACAAATCGGCATGTACTTTATAAAGTGGATTGCCGGCATTACTGGTACTATGCACAAAGCTTAACGAAACACCGGAATGGTTGATTAATAATCTAATCAATTCTCCACCTGTATAGCCTGCACCACCTACAATTCCTGCCTTAATCATTTGCAGCTGATTTTATATTATGATAGATCGCAGTTTGATTGCCAAATATTTTAGAGAATCCACGCACATCATCGCCTGTCCAGCCTGAATTCATTTCACCATACTTTCCGAACTTGCTACTCATTAAATCGTACGCCGATTCAATACCAATTATTTGAAAATGCAATGGCATTAATTGAACAAACACTTCGCCTGTTACGTGCGACTGTGTGTTTGCTAAGAATACTTCTATATCACGCATTACCGGATCTAAAATTTGACCTTCATGCAACCAGTTGCCATAAAACTGTGCCAACTGATCTTTCCAGCTTAACTGCCATTTGGTGAGCACATGTTTTTCTAATGCATGATGTGCTTTTAAAATAACCATTGGCGCAGCTGCTTCAAACCCTACCCTGCCTTTAATTCCAATGATGGTATCTCCTACATGTATATCTCTTCCAATGCCATAAGCACCGGCAATAGATTGTATAAATTGAATTGCCTGAGAAGGGTGCTCGAACAACTGGCCATTCACTGCTTTAATTTCTCCTTTCTCAAATTGAATGCGCATTTCTTCTGTACCTTTTTGGGTAATTTGAGTGGGCCATGCAGATTCAGGCAATAATCCTTTCGATTGCAAAGTTTCTCTGCCCCCTACACTGGTACCCCAAAGCCCTTTGTTAATAGAGTATGCAGCTTTTTCGAAATTCATTTGCACCCCTTTGTTTTTCAGGTAAGTAATTTCTTCTTCTCTGCTTAATTTAAGATCACGGATAGGGGTAATAATTTCTACACCCGGAATCATGATGTTGAAAATCATATCGAAACGCACCTGGTCGTTTCCCGCACCGGTACTGCCATGCGCAACAGCAACAGCACCTAATTGTTTGGCATGTTCGGCAATATGCACTGCCTGACTCAACCTTTCGGCACTAACGCTTAAAGGATAGGTGTTATTTTTTAATACATTTCCAAAAATCAAGTATTTAATAATACGATCGTAATAACTCTTTACCGCATTAACTGTAGTATGTGTTTTTACACCTAATGCATAGGCGTGTTTTTCTATTTGTTCTAATTCTGCATCTGTAAAACCGCCGGTATTTACAATTACACTATGCACTTCATAGCCTTGGTCTTGAGAAAGATACAATGCGCAATAGGTAGTATCTAAACCACCACTAAAACCGAGTACCAATTTCTTTGGTTGCATATGGATGCTATTTAAAAATTAAAAAGTTGACTTAACAAAGATTTTTTTCTGAACCATTTCAAGAGTTTGCTTTGCTTTATTTTCATAAAGCGTTCGTACAATTTTGAATTTTGTTTGAAATCCGCAGAGGTTTCGTTGGGTTCAAAATGATCTGCAGGGTCGTATAACATGGCAGTACACATACAGTTTTTGCGATCTTTACTCATTAAAATATCGTAGTTTACGCAACTTTTGCAGCCTGCCCAAAATTCTTCATCATTGGTTAATTCGCTGTACGTAACCGGCTCATAACCCAAATCGCTGTTGATTTTCATTACTGCCAGGCCGGTAGTTAAGCCGAATATTTTAGCCTGCGGATATTTTTTTCTGGAGAGATTGAAAATGGTTTGTTTAATCTGTTTGGCAACGCCACTTTTGCGGTATGCAGGTGCAACAATCAATCCACTATTCGCTACAAACTGTTCATGTCCCCATACTTCAATGTAACAAAAGCCTATCCAAGTGCCATTGGCTTCTACGGCAATAACCGCTTTACCTTCTTCCATTTTTATGGCTACATATTCGGGGCTTCTTTTAGCAATGCCGGTACCTCTGGCTTTAGCAGAAGACTCCATTTCATCGGTAATTGTTTGAGCGTAATGGGTATCTGAACTATTTGCTACACGAACAATGATTTGCTGTTCCAATTGCTATAAAATTAAAAGAATAATCGAGTGGCGCTCTGACCTGAAATAATTTTCGGAGAAATTTTCACTGATAGGGGCAAGTGCCAGTTGCTCGTCCTATCAGAATCCACGTCGTGGTCTAGGCAATACAACAAATGGATAACACAACTGTTCATTGATGGTAGAACGATTGGTTAAGGAGATGTGGTATGTATTAGCTTTTAGCATCTTTAATTTGAAGAGGCAAAAGTAAGATTCTTTGCAATACAAAGGGTCATTTTCCCAAAAAAAGCGCCTTAGCAGGGCCTAAAGGGGTTATATTTAGAGACGGGAAATGAATATTTAATCCGGAACAACATTTTTCAGCGCCGTAGGTGCGACCTGTTAGTAGAATCATAATTTCAACAACATTTTTTAGCGCCGTAGGTGCGACCTGTTAGTAGAATCATAATTTCAACAACATTTTTTAGCGCCGTAGGTGCGACCTGTCAGTAGAATCATAATTTCAACAACATTTTTTAGCGCCGTAGGTGCGACCTGTCAGTAGAATCAT
>JBIIAP010000101.1:0-9069 GCA_044239855.1 Sediminibacterium sp.
TTGCTCTTCCAAATACAATACCCCATTATTCAGGCAGGTATGGTTTGGGCCAGTGGATGGAAATTAGCCAGTGCGGTTAGTAATGCGGGTGGACTAGGCATAATTGGTGCCGGCAGTATGTATCCTGAAGTGTTGAGAGCGCATATTCAACAATGTAAAATCAACACCAATAAGCCCTTTGGCGTAAATGTTCCATTGTTATATCCCAATATAGAAGCAATCATCAACATCATCATCGAAGAAAAAGTTCCCATTGTTTTTACCAGTGCAGGCAATCCAGCAACCTGGACCGGAATATTAAAAGCAGCCGGTATAAAGGTAGTGCACGTAGTTAGCAGCAGTAAATTTGCGCTCAAAGCACAAGCTGCCGGTTGCGATGCTGTTGTAGCAGAAGGCTTTGAAGCAGGTGGACATAATGGTAGAGAAGAAACAACTACAATGGTGCTTATACCTGCTGTTAAAGAGGTGATTTCTATTCCATTGATTGCGGCCGGTGGTATTGCAACAGGCAAACAAATGCTTGCTGCAATGGTGTTGGGAGCAGATGGCGTTCAAATAGGCAGTAGATTTATTTGCACCCCCGAAGCTTCTTCACATGATAATTTTAAATCAGCCATTCTTGCAGCAAAAGAAGGCGACACAAAACTAAGCTTAAAAAAACTAGTACCGGTTAGATTATTAAAAAACGATTTTTTTAATCAAGTAGATGCAGCGGAAGCCCGATGTGCATCCGTTGAAGAATTGACAGCTATTCTGGGAAAAGCACGCGCCAAAAAAGGTATGTTCGAGGGCGACTTAAAAGAAGGTGAATTAGAAATTGGCCAGGTGGCTGCAATCATACATCAAATAAAACCGGCTAAAGAAATTGTGCAGGAAATTGTAGATGAATACTACGATGTACTGAATTATTTTAGTAAATAACAAACTGAGTACGCCAGCGTTTTATCCGAAATCTATTTCAGTATTATCACCAATATTTAAACTACGGCTTAACCCTTTTACGGAAGCATCACTTCCAATCAAAGAATTATCTAGCACTACCTCATCTAAATTAGTAAAAGAGCCGATGATGCTGTCTCTAACAATAGAATTTTTAATTACTGTATTGGCGCCAATAGCAACATGCGGACCAATAATAGAATTGGATATATCGCAACCATCCGCAATACTTACCGGAGATATAATGATGGTGTCTTTAAACTGATGAATTTCGCCTATGTTGCCACCCGATTTTTTTAATAGTGTTGCATTGCTTTCAAGCAATGATTCTTTCTTTCCACAGTCATACCAATTCTTCACTTTAAAAGACTTGAATTTGGCCCCCCGCTTAATCATACAATCTAATGCATCTGTTAAATTGTATTGCCCCTCTGTTTTAATGTCTTGCATAAATAGTTGATGCAAACATTCAAATAAAAAATCTGATTCCTTAATTTTATACAAACCCACTAAGGCCATATTGCTTTTAGGTATAGCCGGCTTTTCTACTACTTGTTCAATAAACCCATCTTCATCGATTGATGCTACCCCGAAATTTCTGGGATCATCTACTTTTTTAATTCCTAACATGCTATATGGGCTGCTCATCACTTCCTTAATATCATACTCACAAATAGTATCTCCTAATACCACAAAAACTTCTTCATTTCCTACTAATGTTCGTGTAAGCTCTATAGCGTGACCAGTTCCCTGCCGCTCATTCTGGTATACAAAATGGGCATTTAAATCCGGATAAGTTTGCTTCACATAATCCTGAATCTTCTCTCCCAAATAACCAACAATAAAAATAAATTCACATATACCGGCTTCCTGCAACTGATCAACAATAAAACTTAAAATTGTTTTACCGGCAATAGGAATAAGGGCTTTAGGTTGTGTATACGTATGAGGCCGCAGTTTGGTACCTGCTCCTGCAACGGGAATAATTGCTTTCATTAGGGGTGATTTTGTTTCTATTTAACCGTCAAACTGCTTCACAAACAAACGATCATTAGTTAAATATTCTGTAAAATTAGTAAATATGATTGATTAAGCAAGTTTTGTGGAAATCCATGGTTATAACTAATGATTTAAAAATATGGTGTACTGTTGGCTAAGATTTAACTTTACAAAAAATTCACCTCATTATGCAGAGAGATACCCTTGTTTTTGACCTTATCAGAAAGGAACTGGAAAGACAACGTCATGGAATTGAACTGATTGCCTCAGAAAACTTTACCAGTTTACAGGTAATGCAGGCTATGGGCAATGTAATGACTAATAAATATGCCGAAGGGTATCCTGGTAGAAGATATTATGCTGGATGTGAAATTGTTGACCAGACAGAACAATTAGCAATTGATAGATTAAAGCAGATTTTTGGGGTAGCATACGCCAACGTACAGCCCCACAGCGGAGCTCAAGCCAATGCGGCCGTTGCCTTAGCCGTTTTACAACCCGGTGACGCTACATTAGGTCTTGATTTAAGCATGGGCGGCCACCTTACTCATGGCAGTGCTGTAAACTATAGTGGTAAATTGTATCAACCGCATTTCTATGGTGTTACCAAAGAAGAAGGATTGGTGGATTATGAGATGTTGGAAGCGCAGGCAAGAGCTGTAAAGCCTAAATTAATATACTGTGGCGCAAGTGCTTACAGTCGCGATTGGGATTATGCTCGCATCAGAAAAGTGGCCGATGAAGTGGGCGCATTAGTAATGGCTGATATAGCGCACCCTGCCGGACTGATTGCTAAAAAATTATTGAACTCGCCTTTTGAGCATTGTCATTTTGTAACCTCTACCACCCACAAAACCTTACGTGGACCAAGAGGTGGAGTGATTATGATGCATAAAGATTTTGAAAACCCATGGGGATTGAAAGATGTGAAGGGCAATATCAGAATGATGAGCAACTTGTTAGACATGGCAGTATTCCCAGGCATACAAGGTGGCCCATTGCAACACGTAATTGCTGCCAAAGCTGTTGCATTTGGGGAGATTTTATCAGATGAATTCCTGGTTTACCAGCAACAAGTTCAAAAAAATGCGCAAGCAATGGCCGCAGCATTTGTTGAAAAAGGATATAATATCATCAGCGGAGGAACCGATAATCACTTAATGCTGATTGATTTACGCAATAAAAATATCAGTGGTAAAAAAGCAGAGCAAGCGTTGGTTCAGGCCGATATTACTGCAAATAAAAACATGGTGCCATTTGATGATAAGAGCGCCTTTGTTACATCAGGTATACGTTTTGGTGTTCCAGCAATCACTACAAGAGGTATGAAAGAAGAGCACATGCAGTTTGTAGTAAATGTTATTGACAACGTATTGATGAATGCAGACGATACCAGTGTAATTAATACTGTTAGAAAACAGGTAAATGAGTTCATGGAACAGTTTATCTTATATCCGGAAATGGGATAATGATTGTAGGGGTAGTTTTTTCAACTACCCCACAACCTTTTAAAATATTTAAAAAAATGATTCAAAGAATGCAAAGTATCTGGTTAATAATTGCTTCGGCGCTTTCTGCCGCAGGGTTTTGGCTGTCATTTTTCAGTGGCAACAAATTAAATACCAATACTCAGGTTAAAGAATGGATAGAGTATACTGCTCCACAAAATATGTTGATTATGGTGGTTACCATTGCGGTATCAGTTGCGGCATTGGTAACCGTTTTTATGTATAAGGATCGTAAAAGACAAATGCTGGTAACCATAGTTGCTGCATTAATATCTTTGGTAAACATCGCATTATATTTCCATGCAAAAGCAAGTTTTGTAGAAGCCAATTTAGACTTAGGCGCTATCTTAAACTTTGCAATTCCGTTGTTTTTAATGCTGGCCATTAGAGCAATGTATAAAGACGAGCAATTGGTAAAGAGTGCCGATAGATTAAGAGATTAACCCCCCAAACTTAAAATGCAATCCATCAAAGAAACGGCGCAGTTATACTGCGCTTGTTTTTTTGTATACCCGAAGGAACGCCAGCATATACTAATTCTCCGCCCGCATCTCCCGCTTCGGGGCCAAGATCTATAATCCAATCTGCCGATTTTAATACATCAGTATTATGCTCAATTACAATCAATGAATGGCCTTGTTCTATTAATGCATTAAATGATGCCAATAATTTTTTAATGTCATTAAAATGCAATCCTGTGGTAGGCTCATCAAAAATAAACAACACGTGCCCTATTCCTTTTCCCTTACCCAAAAAGCTTGCGAGCTTTACGCGTTGCGCCTCTCCTCCACTTAATGTGTCGCTGCTCTGACCAAGTTTTACATATCCCAAACCTACATCCTGCAAAGGTTGTATGGCTTTTTGAATGGCTTTTTCTTCCGCAAAAAACGCAAGGGCCTCATCTACACTCATTTCCAATACATCGAACACCGATTTGCCGTTGTATTTCACTTCCAGCACTTCTTCCTTAAAACGCTTACCTCCACAAGATTCACAGGTAAGATGCACATCTGCTAAAAATTGCATTTCTACCACGGTTTCACCCTCTCCTTTACAAGTATCACACCTGCCTCCATCTACATTAAAAGAGAAATGTTTGGGCTGAAATCCACGCATTTTAGACAACCCCTGCTTTGAAAATAAATCTCTTATAGCATCATACGCTTTTATATAAGTGATTGGATTACTACGAGATGATTTGCCAATTGGATTTTGATCAATCATTTCTATCGATGCAATCGAGTTGATATCGCCCACTATAGCTTTATGCACGCCTACTTTATCTGCCTGTTCACCTTTTATTTTTTGTAATCCGGGATACAATATTTGTTTGATCAAAGTGGTTTTCCCACTACCACTCACCCCACTAACTACACAAAGTGTATGCAAAGGAAACTCAACCGTAATGTCTTTTAAATTATTTTGTCTTGCACCCTGTACCGTAATGCTACTGTTCCATTTGCGAACTATTTTTGGCGGATCTATGCGCAGTACTCCGGTTAAATACTTGCCTGTTAAGCTTTCCGGATGATTAATGATGTAATCATAATCTCCTGCGGCAACTACTTCTCCACCTAAATGCGAAGCCAATGGTCCCATGTCTATGATATGATCTGCTTCTCGCATCATCATTTCATCATGTTCTACTACCACCACCGTATTACCTAAATCTCGCAACGACTTTAACACTTCTATTAACCGGGTAGTATCACGCGCATGTAATCCTATAGATGGCTCATCTAAAATATACAAGGAGTTGGTAAGATTACTTCCTAAACTTCTGGTTAATTGTATACGCTGACTCTCGCCCCCACTCAACGTATTGGCTAATCTATTAAGTGTTAAATAGCCCAAACCAACATCTAACAAAGTTTTTATGCGTTGATTTATTTCCAATAAAATTCGTTTGGCTACTTGTTGATCATGCTCCGACAATTTCAACTGATCAAACCAGGTTTTCACATCACGCACTTGCATTTCACACAGTTCTGCAATATGCTTCTCGCCTACCTTAACATATAGTGCTTCTTTGCGCAACCGATATCCATCACAATCGTTACAATTGGTTCTACCTCTATACCTGCTTAGTAATACACGATATTGTACTTTATATAAGTTTTGTTCTACTTCCTTAAAAAAATCATTGATGCCTAATGATCCATGTGCACCTTCCCACAACTGTTTAATTTGTGCAGCACTTAATTCAATAATCGGTTTATGAATAGGGAAGCCCGCTTTACCTGCGCCTTTTATAAACTGTTCTTTCCACCAACCCAGCTTCTCTCCTTTCCACGGTGCTACAGCGCCTTCATACAGTGTTAATCGTTTATCGGGTATTACTAAATCTTTATCGATTCCTAACACCTGACCAAACCCTTCGCAAACAGCACAAGCACCATAAGGATTATTAAAAGAAAACAAGTTAGGTGAGGGTTCTTCAAATACAATTCCATCTGCTTCAAACTTATTACTGTAATGCAACATTTTATTTGCATCGAGCTCTACATCCATTTCTCCTTCACCCTCATAGAATGCAGTACCAATAGAGTCGGACATGCGATGAATATCTTCTTCTTCAAAATCTTTAACAACAATACGATCAATCAATACAAACACACTGCTTGCAGATTTAGCTGCCGGCTTTTCTAATAGTTGTTTTAACTCCTTATCACTTAACGCTAACAAAGCTTCTATGCGTTCTACCTTACTTTCAGCTGCTTTAATATACATCCGGGAAAAACCTTTCTGCATCAATATATTCAACTCTTCACGGGTAGCACGTTTAGCGTGCTGTTTAAACGGAACCAATATGACTACTTTAGTACCCTTGGGCAAAGCCTGAATAGATTGCATTACATCTGCCACATCATCTTTCTTAACCAATTTGCCGGTAACCGGAGAAATGGTTTTGCCAATGCGTGCATATAATAAACGCATGTAGTCGTATATCTCTGTCATGCTACCCACTGTACTTCTGGGCGTGCGGGTAATTACTTTTTGCTCGATGGCTATAGCCGGACAAAGTCCTTTAATAAAATCTACATCAGGCTTCACCATCCTTGCCATAAACTGGCGGGCATAGGAGCTTAAACTCTCCGCATATCGTCTCTGTCCTTCAGCAAATAAGGTATCAATAGTTAAAGACGATTTGCCGCTTCCAGAAACGCCCGTCACTACTATTAATTTATTTCTTGGAAATCGAACCGATACATTTTTAAGATTGTGTGTACGTGCGCCCGTCACAATAATATCATTATCGGTATGAGTGGTTGATTGAACTGAAGTAGATTTTGTTGCCATAACTTATCCAAAATTAAACAGATTATCACAGCTTTAGTTGAGTAAACCTGAAATAACTTGCAAAAAATCAGCTACTTAAAATGTGCATAACCTTCTACCCCTCCAACTTTGTATCCACAAAAGATTTGTGCATTAAAAAGATTTCTATTTTGTTTCCGAATTAAGACTTTTCGAATACTACTAACTAATAAAAAAGGAGTCTTGACCCATAAAAATACTACTATGAACACAATAGAGCAAGTGGCTGATATTGAGCTAATCAAGGCTTTTCAGGATGGCAACACGGGCGCATTTGAAACTTTGATTTACAGATATAAAGACAAAATATTCTCCTCTATTCTTTTTTTGGTGAAGGACACGCATTTAGCGGAAGACCTGTTTCAGGATGTGTTTATTAAAATAATAGACACCATTCAAAAAAAGCGATATACCGAAGAAGGAAAGTTCTTGCCATGGGCTTTGCGTATTTCACACAATCTATGTGTAGACTATTTTAGAAAAGTAAAAAGGTCGCCGACTATTAAAACCAGTGATGAAGATAAAGATATATTTGACGGAATTTTAATTTTGGAAGAAGCTGCTGACACTAAAATAATGCAGGGCCAAAGCTACGATAGAGTAAGACAAATGCTGGATTTACTACCGGAAGAACAACGAGAAATTATTGTGCTAAGGCACTTTGCCAATATGAGCTTTAAAGAAATTTCGGAAGTTACCAACTGCAGCATCAATACTGCTTTAGGCAGAATGCGTTATGGGCTGATTAATCTCCGAAAAATGATGGCGGAAAAACAGATAGTGCTATAAAGAGATTTTATACTAGTTATTAAAAAGCCTGAACTGCAAACAGTTCAGGCTTTTTTGTGCGTTATTTTTGCTGCGTGTTAAACGCCTGTTTGGCAGATTCTAGATGTGCTATAAATTTATTCACATCCGGATTATACCCGTACTTGATTTCACTTAGCAGTTTACCATTGGTATCTAAAAACATATACAATGGCTGTGCATTAAATCCAAATTGGGTTATTTCATAATCCAAATTTCTATCGCCTTCGGTTACCATTATATCGCCATCTTTATTGTTATATTGTTCTGCAAGCGGCAGTTCTGTTGATTCATCTACATATAAACTCACTAAAACAAAATCATTCCGCATTCTTTTCAGAACTTCTTCGTCTTTCCAAACTTCCTTTTCCATTTTACGGCAATTGGCGCAACTATGTCCGGTAAAATCTAACATGATTGGCTTATTTAAAGCCTTTGCTGCGGCCAATCCTTCTGCTAAGGTAAAGTAAGCAACCAAGCCATATGGCACGTGTAATTTATCTACTAAACGAACGGGGGGCTTTGCCAGTGAAACAGTTTTACCAGTGGAGGAGGAGGACATATTTTGTTGATATTTTAATTCATCTAAATTAAAATCCTGCGTTCCATCGGGTGGAATAAATCCGCTCAAATGTCTTAACGGAGCACCCCATAAACCCGGTAATATATATACAGCAAAGGAAAAAGAAAGAATTGCAAAAAATAATCTTGGCACACTAATAAAAGGCAAATCACTATCGTGAGAAAATTTTAATTTGCCCAACAAATACATCCCTAACAAAATAAAAATCACTATCCATAAAACCAGGAATACATCTCTGTCTAATAACCGCCAATGATAAATTAAATCTACATTAGATAAAAACTTTAATGCCAGGGCTAACTCTATGAAGCCGAAACTAACTTTTACTGAATTCAACCAGCCTCCACTTTTAGGCATAGATTGTAACATGGAAGGAAAGAAGGCGAATAAAGAAAAAGGTAAAGCCAACCCAACCCCAAATCCAAGCATGCCAATAATAGGAGCGGCTGAAACACCCCCTGTACTTGCTTGTCCCAATAAGGTACCTACAATGGGGCCGGTACAAGAGAATGAAACAATAACCAAGGTAAGCGCCATAAAAAATATACCCATTAGTCCGCCTTTGCTTGCTTTTTGATCGGCTTTATTTGCCCAGCTGTTCGGCAACTGTATTTCAAAAGCGCCAAAAAAGGAAATCGCAAATACCATAAAAATCAGGAAGAACAAGATATTTGAAATGGAACTGGTAGCAATCTGATAAAGAATATCATCTCCAAAAATCATTACTAATATAAATGTGGGTAGCGCATAAATTAAAATGATAGACAAAGAATACCATAATGCATTTCGTATTCCCTCCATTCTTGTTTTACTTCTCTTTAAAAAGAAACTAACCGTAACGGGTATCAATGGAAATACGCAAGGCGTAAATACCGCTAAAATACCTGCAAAAAAACACAGTAAAAATATTTGCCA